>NZ_DDNT01000005.1:20904-65047 GCF_002341285.1 Methylophaga sp. UBA2513
TACCCTTTGGAGCCCGGACTTTCCTCACCGATATCACTATCAGTGCGATTGCCAAGTCGTCTCAGTGCGCTATTCTACCTAAAGGCTAAGTTTTCTGCTGTAATTTCAACGCCAGCTGATAGGCTTCATTTTTACTGCCACCAGTGATGTTAGCCACCATCGCCGCCGCTTTTTTGACCGGGAGCTCAGTCAGCAGAATTTGCAGTAGCCGACGGACCTCTTGCTCATCTGCAGAGACCTCATTCTGACTGCCCTCTATTAATAAAACGCACTCACCACGCTGCTGGTTATCATCTGCTTTTACCCATGCCAGAAGCTCGATTAACGATCGCGTTTCAATAGTCTCGTGAAGTTTCGTTAACTCCCGTGCCAGACAAGCGCGTCTTTGTTCACCAAAAATAAGCACAGCTTCCTCTAGTGCCGACACCAGACGACGTGGACTTTCATAGAATATTAAGGTCCTTGTATCGGACTTAAGCGATTCCATAAACTGTTTACGAGCTGACGATTTAGCAGGCAAAAATCCTTCAAAGCTGAACCGGTCAGAAGCAAGACCTGACGCAGACAAGGCCGTAATTAAGGCACAACATCCAGGAATGGGAGTAACACGAATTCCCGCTTCTCTTACCGTCGTCACCAAGCGATAGCCAGGGTCACTGATTAACGGTGTTCCCGCGTCACTGATTAAGGCGACAGACTCACCTCCTAGTAACCGTTGACAGAGAGCATCACTGCGTTGCTGCTCATTATGCTCATGCAAAGATATACTGGGTGTTTGAATGGCATAATGCTGCAACAGATATTTGCTATGCCGTGTATCTTCAGCAGCAATGACATCAACGCTTTTCAATACCTCAATCGCTCTTGCTGAAAAATCGTTTAAATTACCGATAGGTGTAGCGACAATGAATAATTGACCTGCTTGGCTCTCGCTCACAGTGTTTCCTTAATCTTAAATACAGTGTGGTCGTAATATACGCGAACAGGTAAGATGATGCCTCCTATGACTAAATTATAGAATGACCTTATGTCCCTGAAACGCAGCTTCTGGTTATCCGCCATTATCCTCCTGAGCTTGACGGCTTGTCAGCCAGTGCAATCACCTATCGGCATGACAAAGCCCGCACAAATTGAAACGCTCGCTTCAGAACTTTCGGGACAATACCGGGAAGCGGCCGAGGAATACGCTCAACTTGCTCTAACAAATGATGGCACAGAACAAGCGGCCTACCAATTGAAAGCGGCTCAAATGTATTGGCAGTCAGGACAAGTTGAGCAAAGCCAACAAGCACTTGAACAGATCAAACTTAGCTTACTCCACCCATCTCGACGCTATGAAGCAGCAATTCTGGGTGCCAATATTGCTCTCTTTAACAGTGATGGCGAGGGAGCCCTAAAAGCACTCAGCAATGTTCAGGAAAAAGACTTAGCCGCTCAGAATCTGAAAAGTGTGCTTAAGGTCCAGGCTGATGCCTATACTCTGACCGGAAACTGGTTAGAAAAAGCCAATACACATCTGAGACTGGAAAAAATCCTGACGGATGCCGACGCGTTAAAGAACAATCGGGAAGCTTTATGGCAGGCATTAATGCAAATGACACCGCAAGCCCTTGACCTATTCAATCCCGGCTATCCACCCGCTGAAGATAGTGGTTGGTTTGCACTGGCCTATAATATAAAAGCATACCAGGATAACCCGGAAGTGCTGGCTGTCGCACTCGAAGACTGGAAAAGAAGTTACCCCAACCATCCAGCCGATCCTGCGCTTTACCAAAAAACATTAGCCTCTGGCACGCATATTCCAAAAGACATCAATAATATTGCTGTTTTATTACCCCATTCTGGTCCATTTGTTGAGGCTGCAAAAATTATCAAGGATGCCATTATTGCGGCACAATATGTCAGCGGCTCAACAGCACAGTTACACTTCTACGACATCGAGACTGATGCCATCAGCGGGCAAAATAATGTGCTAACTCAATATGACGCCGCCGTAGCTGAAGACGCCAGTGTCGTCATTGGACCTTTACAAAAATCATCAGTAGAAACATTAGCCACCCACCCAGACCTGAGCATTCCGGTGCTGGCTTTAAACCGCACAGATGATGATCAGTCCTACCAAAATCTATATCAGTTTGGCCTGGCACCAGAAGATGAAGCCGTCGCTGTGGCCACTTACGCGAAACAATTAGGTTACAAACGCAGCATCGTGCTCGCCCCATACAACGATTGGGGACAACGCATTAGCTCAGCCTTCACTACGCAATGGCGTAAAGAAGGAGGCAGTACATTGATCGTCTCGAACTACAATGAAGCTGAAAATGATTTCCGGGATACACTCATTCCGCTAATGGGCTTGAATGAGAGTGAGCAGCGTTATAAATCCCTTCAGGGCACGCTGGGTCGCTCACTCGACTTTGAACCACGTCGACGTGAAGGTGTGGATTTTTTATTTTTAGTCGCACGCCCACTCAAGGCTCGACAGTTAGTACCTCAGCTCAAATATCACCGCTCTGGTCAATTACCACTATTGGCAACCTCACATGTGTACAGTGGTCAGGCCGATCCACAACAAAATATTGATTTAAATGATTTGGTCATCAGTGATATTCCTTGGGTATTTGAGGAGTTAGCGAGTGAAGATCCGGTTTACCAATCATTGAAAAATCAGTCGCCAGAGAACTTTACCAGCGCAATACGACTCTATGCTCTTGGCGTTGATGCGTACAAGTTGATACCTCAACTCAATACGCTGAGCCGTGATCCAACAAGTTCGATGGAAGGCGCTACTGGCAGCTTATCCATCAATGCACTAGGACACGTCACGCGCAAAATGCGGTGGGGAAAATTTGAACAAGGTGAGCTAAAGCTTATTAAATAATTATGTTTGCCAGGGATAAAGGCCAACAAATAGAACAACAGGTTTCACGGTATCTACAAAAGCAGGGGTTGCGTTTAATCGAACAAAACTACCAATGCCGTGGAGGTGAAATCGATTTAATTATGAAAGAAAAGAATACCTTGGTTTTTGTCGAGGTTCGATTTCGAAAGAATGCACGTTTTGGTTCAGCACTGGAGAGCGTGAACAAGCAAAAGCAGGCAAAAATTATCCTAACAGCCCAACATTACATCCAAACAACAGCCTCATCCGAAGAGCAGTTTAGATTTGATGTTGTTGCCGTGAGGCCTGCAGACTCCTCTTTACAGATTGAATGGGTAAAGAACGCTTTTCAACTTAATTAACTTATAACGATATAAGTACAAGGTTATTACAAGGAAAATCATTATGAACAAACTCAAAAAAGCAGCTTGGTTAGGCTTAGTCATACCTGCCGCTACGTTGTTTCTTCAAGCCTGTGTACCCGTCGTGGCAACAGGTGCGGCTACAGGCGCATCGGTTGCGTATGATCGCCGCACTACGGGGAGTGTAATTGATGATCAAGGCATCGAATTTAAAGCGTCTTACGCCATTTATAACAACAAAGAAATTTACAATCAGAGTCATATAAATGTGACCAGCTACAATGGTGTTGTTCTGTTGACGGGCGAAACCCCGAGCGAATCATTGAAGCAAAAAGTGACGGCAGAAGTGAAAGCGATTCCAAAAGTAAGACGCATTCATAACGAATTGGCGATTGCTGCGCCAAGCGCCTTACCATCACGTAGCAGTGATGCCTGGATTACGTCAAAAATCAAAGCGAAAATGACCACTGATGAAAACACCGATCCTTTCCACGTTAAAGTTGTGACGGAACGCGGCGTAGTTTATCTGATGGGAATGGTTAGCCATGCTGAAGCAGACCAAGCAGTGAATATTGTCAGAAACTCTGCTGGCGTTCAACGTGTGGTTAAGATATTTGAATACACAGATTAAACTGATTCGAGCAGTCAAAAAAAGGGCTCTTTACGAGCCCTTTTTTTATCAGAATGGTTTAACCACAACCAGAATGACAATAGCAATCAATGCCAGAACAGGTAGCTCATTAAACCAACGGTAATAGGTATGGCTACGCTCATTTTTATCTGCAGCAAACTTTCTCACCATTGAGCCACAGATTCCATGATAAGCAAATAGCAGTAATACCAAAGTCAGTTTGGCATGCAACCAGCCCATTGATGCAATTTGGTCGAGTGGATAATAACTGACAAGCCAGATACCAAATATGAGAGTCAAAAGTGCGCTGGGCGTCATGATGCCACGGTAAAGTTTTCGCTCCATAATCTTAAAGCGGTCTTTGCCAGCTTGATCCTCTGTCATTGCATGGTACACAAACAAACGTGGCAAATAGAACATCGCCGAAAACCATGTCACCACAAAAATAATATGAAGTGCCTTTACCCAAAGCATGGAGTATTCCTCTTACAAAAACAATGATAGTATCAGTTTATAAATAAGGGGGTAGTTATGACCGATTCAACCGCTCAGGATAGACGCCGATTCAGCCGTATACCATTTGATGCTGTCGCCCATATCAATACCGAAAATGGCGATTTGTTTCTTAATTGCCAAATCATTGATATTTCATTAAAAGGTCTTTTAGTTCATAAACCAGGACAATGGCAATCTGCGATTGGTGATAAATGCCGTTTAGATTTATTGCTGGATAACGCACAAGTCATTATCGAAATGGAGACCGTTGTTGCCCATATTGATGATGAGCAGATAGGCTTTGATTGTGAACATATTGGTTTGGATAGCATTACTCATTTGAAACGTTTGATAGAGCTCAATCTGGGTGATGAAGCCATTCTGCATCGTGAATTATCAGCCTTGATAGATGAGCATTAAGACGTCATATCCCGAAGAATGCTAATCACTTCTGAAAGATGCTTGACTGCATGAACTTTCATTCCTTTTAAGCCTTTTCTTGGTGCATTCGCTGCCGGAACAACAGCATGAGTAAAACCGTGCTTATTCGCATCTTTGATGCGCTCTTCACCAGCTTGCACTGGACGAATTTCACCCGTCAGGCCAACCTCACCAAACAATACCCAGTCTCTCGGTAAAGGTTTGTTTCTCAGGCTAGAAATAATCGCCGCTAACACCGCTAAATCTGCCCCTGTTTCACTCAATTTCACGCCACCAACAACATTAATAAACACATCCTGATCATGACAAGTAATGCCACCATGCCGATGCAAAATAGCCAACAACATGGCTAAGCGATTTTGCTCAAGCCCTACTGTCACCCGCCTCGGATTTCCAAGCGGACTGCTATCTACTAAGGCTTGTACTTCAACGAGCATTGGCCGACTACCTTCTCGTATCACTGTGACAATACTGCCTGGTACCGACTCCTCACCCCGAGACAGGAAAATGGCCGACGGGTTACTCACTTCTTTGAGTCCCAGTTCCGTCATACCAAATACACCGAGCTCATTGACTGCACCAAAACGATTTTTTACGGCACGGAGAATTCGAAATCGCGTTGAGGTGTCTCCTTCAAAATACAGTACCGTGTCGACCATGTGCTCAAGTACCCGAGGTCCGGCTAATGCACCTTGTTTTGTCACGTGACCAACGAGAATCATTGTCGTACCACTAGATTTCGCAAACCGAACCAGCTGTGCAGCACTTTCACGCACCTGTGCCACAGTTCCAGGTGCCGACTGTAATAACTCGGTGAACACGGTTTGAATAGAATCAATCACCATCACCTGAGGTTTACGGTTTTTAGCTACCTGAATCATCTGTTCTGCGTGAGTTTCAGCTAATAGATCGACCGGTGCCTGCTCTAACTGTAAACGCTCAGCACGTAGCCTGATTTGCTGTAGGGATTCTTCGCCACTGATATAGAGAGGACTGATACCACTGCTGTCAGCCATCGTCGCCATGGCTTGCAATAATAGTGTCGACTTACCAATCCCGGGATCACCACCAATTAAGACGACTGAACCGGTGACTAATCCACCGCCGAGCACACGATCAAGTTCTGGTAAACCTGTAGTCCAACGTACAGCCTGTTCTGATGTGACGTCTCCCAGCGCCTGCACTTCACTTTTTTGCTCACCAGCATAGCCTGAATGCTTACTGATTGTGGCTTGTGCGGTTGAAGACGCACTGGAATAAATCTCTTCTTCCAGACTATTCCACGCTCCACAGTCAGAGCATCGTCCCGCCCACTGTGGTGTTTGCGCGCCACACTCTTTGCAAACATAGACCTTTTTGACTTTAGCCATCTTTCACATCCCTGTTAACGCGTTTACTCAAGACAGTGACGAGTTCATAAGGAATGGTGCCAGCATAGTTGGCAATCTCTTCCACCATCAACTCTGAACGTCCCCATAACAACACTTCATCACCGACATTTGCCTGAATACAATCCGTCAGATTGATACAAATCGTATCCATGGAAATACGTCCAATCACCGGACAGCGTTGACCTTGAATAACCACTTCAGACTGGTTAGACAAATGACGACTATAACCATCACCATATCCAATACTGGCGACACCAATGCGGGAAGGTTGCTTCGCCGTCCAGTCGCCACCATAACCAACCTGTTCACCTGTATTGAGGTCATAAGTTGAAATCAACCGTGTGGTTAACTGCATCACTGGCAGTAAGCCATGTTCAGCAGACGTCGTTTCTGCAAATGGAGAAATACCATACAACATTAAACCGGGACGAACCCAGTCCAAGTGTGACTCGGGATATGCTAACACTGCAGCAGAATTAGACAAACACACTGGCAAGCCCGTTTTTTCTTTCAGACTGAGCATGTGTTCAAGTTGATGTTGATTACGGATGTCACCAACAAGATCAGAGTTTGCAAAATGACTCATCAAGCCGAGCTCATGGTTCATATTGCCTGACGCATGTAAACCACTGATGATTGCCTCAACCTGTTCGGGTCGAATACCAAGACGATGCATACCACTATCAACCATAATCCAGTTAAATTTTAATGGCTGACTCAATGTTATAGAGTTCAATACATCGACTTGGGAGCTTAAATGTATCACTGGCGATAAACTTAGTTGTGCTGCAAGCTGAAAATCATCAGCCGTATTTACACCTTCAAGAATAACTATTGGAAGTGTCACACCTTGCTGTCGAAGTGATACAGCTTCTGACAGTCTGGCAACAGCAAAGGCATCACTCTGCTTGAGCGCTTCTGCTACAGTAATGACGCCATGTCCATACGCATCAGCTTTGATAACAGACATCACCTTACTGTTTGCAGCCGATTGCTTCGCGCGTGCAAGGTTATGCTGTAAAGCTGGAACAGAAATAGTTGCCGAGGGGAAAGTCAATGCTACTCCTCGCCGTAGCTCGGGTAATTATCCTGATCATCGTAGTAACTTGGGGCAAAATTCTCAAAGCGTGTGTATTTGCCCTGGAATGTCAGCGCCACGGTACCGATTGGGCCATTACGCTGTTTACCAATAATAATTTCGGCCTTACCTTTATCAGGCGAATCCGAATTGTAAACTTCATCACGATAAATGAAGACAATAAGATCGGCATCCTGCTCGATCGCACCCGACTCACGTAAATCCGACATGACTGGACGTTTATTCGGACGTTGTTCCAGGCTTCGGTTCAACTGTGATAAAGCAATTACCGGTACTTCAAGCTCTTTACCTAAGGCTTTCAAAGATCGTGATATTTCAGAAATCTCGGTTGCTCTATTTTCAGTCGCTTTACCAGCATTACCCTGCATTAATTGCAGATAGTCAATCACGATTAGACTCAAACCATGCTCACGTTTGAGACGTCTGGCTCGTGCACGCAACTCAGTCGGGCTCAATGCCGGGGTATCATCAATGAACAGAGGGGCTTCATTCAACAGGGCAATGGCAGATGTCAAACGCGGCCAATCATCGTCATTTAACTTACCGGTACGTAATCGATGCTGGTCAATTCTGCCCAGAGAAGACAACATACGCATGGCCAATGCATCAGCAGGCATCTCCAT
Organism: Methylophaga sp. UBA2513; assembly: GCF_002341285.1. Lineage (NCBI taxonomy): Bacteria > Pseudomonadati > Pseudomonadota > Gammaproteobacteria > Thiotrichales > Piscirickettsiaceae > Methylophaga > Methylophaga sp. UBA2513. The sequence continues at coordinate 28,828 of NZ_DDNT01000005.1, forward strand.
ACTAAAAACGGCGACCGGTTGTTTACTATGTATGGCACCATTTTCAGCGATATTCATGGCGAAGGTAGTTTTACCCATGGATGGTCGGCCGGCCACAATTACCAAATCCGCTGGTTGCAAACCTGAGGTTTGTTCATCAAAGTCAAGGAATCCGGTCGGGAGACCGGTGATTGCACTATCTTGCTCAAATAAGCTATCAATTCTATCAACAACCTTACTCAAGACATCTTTCACCTGAATAAAGCCGCCACCACGTTTTGCGCCTTTTTCAGCAATTTCAAACACATGACGCTCAGCAATATCGAGCATGTCTTCTTTGCTCATGCCTTCAGGCTTAAACGCCATATTGGCAATGCTGTTACCGACTTTGATTAATTGACGAAGGATTGCGCGTTCGCGAACGATTTCAGCATACGCGGCAATATTGGCAGCACTTGGGGTATTACGAGCCAGCATGCCAAGGTAAGCGAGTTCACCGACCTGATCCAGCTCACCACGTTTATCATGCCACTCAGCCAGTGTAATCACATCAACCGGTTGTGACTGCTCCATTAACTGTGCAATTGCCCGATAGATTAACTGATGGTCATGACGATAGAAATCTTGCTCAACAAGAAGATCCGCCACTTGTTCCCAGGCAGAGTTATCGAGCATTAATCCGCCAAGCACTGACTGCTCAGCTTCGATTGAATGAGGCGGCACTTTCAGTGCTTCTGTGGCAGAATCCTTAAATGAATCAAAATAATTTAAGTCTTCCACAGTGTTAATAGCCTCTAATTAACTAAGAAACAATTCTCATAAACGAGATGATGACAATAAAAAATGGAGGCTAGGCAGCAAGCTCAGCCTCCATATTTTTTATTACGCTTCTTCTTGAGCTTTAGCAATCGCTTCAGCTTCTTCCAAAGCTGCTTCTCTTGCTTTTTTCGCTTCTTCCGCTTCTGCTTTTGCTTGCAGTTCAGCTTCTGAGCTTACATTGACTTTAACCACTTCAATCACATCTGCATGCAATTGAATGTCAATGTTGTATTCGCCTGTATGACGTAATGGACCTGTCGGTAAACGAACTTCATTACGGTCAATATCCGCACCAGCAGCATTTAATGCATCAGCAATATCTGCAGCGGTAATTGAACCGAATAATTTACCCTCAACACCAGCGTTAGCCATGATATCAAGAGAACCGGCAGCCACTAATTTTGCTTTACGCGCTTCAGCTTCAGCTAATACTTTCGCTGCTGCAGCTTCGAGATCTGCACGACGTGCTTCAAACTTTTCTCTGTTTTGCTTAGTTGCAGGTAACGCTTTACCTTTAGGTACTAAGAAGTTACGTCCGAAACCAGACTTAACACTCACTTCATCGCCCAGATTACCAAGCTTTTGAACTTTTTCTAGCAATATAACTTGCATCGTTCTACCCTCATACGCAATCAGATGATTGCTTATTCAAATACCCGTACCACTCTTTTCAGAGCGAGCACGTAAATTAAACCACTGATCTATTACACCAAGACTAGCTAGTATCATTACCATTTGTGGCAACATAATCACAAGCAAAACATAGATTGTAATCAACCACGCTTTACTTTTTTGTTTTATCGTCACAATAGCATGCACGATAGCCAATCCCTGGATACCAAACACCACCAGCATCACAGGCAAGCAATCCATTAGCCAAGGCACATAACGACCAAAAGTAGTTAATGCCATAGCCATGAGTACTGCTGTAAAAACAGCAGGTGCTTTACCCAAACGCAACTGTTTAAACTCTGCGCCAAAGGCACCTGGATTATAAAGCTGAGACTGCCAGGCCCGACCGATGATAATGCCTAAAATTGCATTCAGACAGACGCCTGCCGCGACTAGTCCCGTCATCAAGCCCGATAATCGTATGCTTACTTGTTCAGTCTGCATAGCATTTAACTGCCAGCTGGGCTGTTGACTTAAATTGTCAATAAATGGCCTCAACATTTGCTGCCACCATGAGGTGGTATCAGGGATAAACAGATGCATCATTAGTACAACTAAAATGCCCAGTCCACTTGCCGTCAAAAGTGACAGCGCAAATGAACGTGTGTACCCCAGAACCAGTGTTACAAGATAAACAGGTAACCAACTGGTCAGCAAAACTAAAGCTGCAACCCATAATTGCCCGACCAAAAATCCAGCCAAAAGAGCAAAAACAACCAGTGTTGCCAAGATGACCCTCACACCTTCGCGTGGGCCCATTCTCAATGTTGTTAACGAAATCACCCCACTCGATAAATAATTCAGAGGAGGAAATATAATCGCTAACGCAGACAATACCGCTGTCGTTGCCGCCGCTTTCCAGCGGCCTTGCATGGCATAGGAGGCAATAGCTTTAAACAGCATAGCTGATATGTTTAGTTGCTTAGATCAAGACAATTATTTATGCATGTCGCAGTATGGCAACAATGCTAGGAAACGCGCACGCTTCACACAAGTTGAAAGCTGACGCTGGTAGCGCGCTTTAGTACCTGTGATACGGCTTGGTACGATTTTTCCGGTTTCTGTGATGTAATTTTTTAACAGATTTACATCTTTATAATCGATTTGTTTAATGCCTTCGGCAGTAAAGCGACAAAATTTTCTACGTCTAAAAAAACGTGCCATTATAAATTCTCCTAAAAGTCTGTAGCAGTATTAAGCTGATTTTTTCTCGTCTTCTTTTTGCATCATAGGTGAAGCTTCAGTAACGGCTTCTTCCATGTTAACAACAAGATGACGAATCACAGCGTCGTTGAAACGGAATGCAGTTGTCACTTCATTCAGTTGTTCAACACCACATTCAACATTCATAAGAACATAATGCGCTTTGTGTACTTTATTGATTGGATAAGCAAGTTGACGGCGACCCCAATCTTCTAAACGATGGACTTGACCACCTTCGCTTGTCAGTGTTTGGGTATAGCGCTCGATCATGCCAGGCACTTGTTCACTCTGATCAGGGTGGACCAGAAACACGATTTCGTAATGTCTCATTTGAGCTCCTCACGGTTTAAACAGCTTTATGGTCTGTGCCACAAAGCAAGGAGTTTTGCTTCTCTGAAAAATCAGAATTAAAAGCAATCGAACATTTTACTTGAATTCAGATACTTATCACAAGCCACGTTGACGAAATGCTTCGAATAAACAGACACCAGCTGCCACTGAGACATTGAGACTTTCCGCTTCACCCTGCATAGGAATGAAGACCACCTCATCGCAGTTTTCACGAGTTAGGCGACGAATTCCCTTACCTTCCGCGCCAAGCACAATGGCCATAGGTCCTGTTAGTTTTGTTTGATAAAGACTGGTCTCACTCTCACCTGAAGTTCCTACCAGCCACACACCTCTTTGCTGAAGCTCATGCATCAACCGCGCAATATTGGTGACCTGAACAAAAGGTAAGCGCTCAGCTGACCCACTGGAAATTTTTATCGCTGTTGCTGTTAAGCCTGATGCTCGGTCTTTAGGTGCAATAACTGCGTGCGCACCCGAGGCTTCGGCTGTGCGCAGACAGGCACCGAGATTATGCGGGTCTTGCACACCATCAAGAATCAGCAACAATGGTGGTTCATCGAGATTATCGAGTAAGTCGAATAAACCTTTTTCATCCAGACTGTCTAAGGGTCGGCACTTTGCCACACACCCTTGATGCTGCACATCCGGTGCGAGTTTTTCGAGTGTTTCACGTTCAGAATGATGAACAACGACGCCCTGCTCCTGCGCAGCATTCAGAACATTCTCAACACGACTATCGTGACGTTCGGCAGCAAGCCATATTTCCTTAACTCGGCTGACAGGCACGTCAAGTGCGGCCTGCACAGCATGCAGGCCAAAAATGATATCCGGATCAATCGGGGCGTGATGTGCCGTTTTATTTTTACGGCGTTTGATAGGCTTCAGACTCTTGTCCTTCAATAACGGGTTTAACGAATAGTTCAACACGACGATTTAATTGCCGTCCAGCTTCCGTGTCATTTGTTGCTCGCGGCTCACTTTCGCCCTTGCCGATAGCAAATAAACGATCGGAAGACACGCCTTCCGCTGATAAATAATCAACAACAGACTGCGCTCTTCGCTCTGATAGTTTCATATTGTAACTTTCTGAACCGACGCTGTCTGTATGGCCTACGACATGAATAATGGTATTCGGATATCGCTGTAAGATGTCCGCCACTTTATTCAATGTCGGCGTAAATGCTGACTTCAATGAGGCACTGTCAAAATCAAATGAGACTTCGCTAGAAATATCAATTTTGAGGGTTTCGTTTTCTAATTGCTGAATTTTCAACTCATTGCGAGCTTGCTCATCAGCTAATGCTGCTTCCATTTCCTTCTGCTGTTTATCCATGTAATAACCCACACCTCCACCAGCTAATGCACCCACGGCAGCACCTGCTAACACACCACCTGTACCGTCATCTACCGCATAGCCTAATAATGCACCTGCGGCAGCACCTACAGCGGCACCTGTTTTTGTTTTTTGATTAGGGTCATTGGCAGCACAACCACTGAGAGTTGCCGCTATGAGTGAGGCCAATACAATTTTTTTCATCTCATTTTCTCCTAGAGAATTTTATGGATTTCTAGACCGTAGACCGGTTGCTGATTATACTTGTTCCGATAGTTTCAATCTTTACAGGTAGCAAATGGGTACTGAATTTATTCCTATCAATATCGCTATTTTGACAATATCCGATACACGAACGAAAGACAATGATGCCTCTGGTGACGTGTTGCAAGATAAGGCCACTGCCGATGGCCACAATGTCAGCTACAGAGATATCGTGGCCGATGATACTTATCGCATAAGAGCTGTTATTTCGCAGTGGTTAGTTAATGATGATATCGACGCCATCATCACGACAGGCGGCACCGGTCTTACAGGACGAGATGGTACGCCAGAGGCCGTGAAAGTTTTGTTTGATAAAGAGATTGAAGGCTTTGGTGAATTATTTCGTGCACGTTCGTATGATGTTATCAAAACATCTACAGTACAGAGTCGAGCTATTGCCGGTTTAGCTAATGGGAAATTTATTTTTTGCCTGCCTGGCTCCAAAGGGGCCTGCATAACAGGTTGGGATGAGATTCTCCACGATCAGTTAAATGCCAGCCATAAACCATGTAACTTTATCGACCTGATACCTCGTCTATTAGAAAAATAATGATAGTCATCCAATACACAACGGCTGGATGTCATTTATGTGAACAAGCTTTAGCGCTGCTGGAAGAAACATCCAAAATAAATGACATCAACATCAAGCTTGTTGAAATTGGTGATGATGATAATTTGGTCAACCAGTTCGGTGTGCATATACCTGTTGTCGAGTTTCCTGATCAGCAACGACTATACTGGCCGTTTGATCTGACTGAGCTTAACCAGAAAATTCAAGAACAATCATCTTCTTACACGTAAACTTCACATCGATAAAATTAAGCTCAGATAAGATTATTATCGGAGCTGATAATGCCAGTGAAACTCATAACCATCGTGTTCGTCCTCAGTGCTTTGTTGACTAATATGGCGACTGCAGGTCAATATCCAAAAGCACCGGGTGTTCGTTATGATGTCGGTGGATATAAACTGCACATGCTCTGTAAAGGCAAAGGCGTTCCCACTGTTCTTATCGATACCGGATTGGGAGACGACTCAACTGCCTGGTTCGATATTCAAAACGATATGGCCAAAACCACTCAAACCTGTGTTTACGATAGAGCAGGCTACGGCTGGAGTGATACAGGCCCTCAACCTCGCACCAGTGTAAGAATCGCTAATGAGTTAGAGCTCTTGGTCAACAAAGCTAATCTGCAAGGTCCGTTTATCCTGGTTGGCCATTCATTTGGTGGATATAATATGCGGGTGTTTGCAGCCAATAATCCTGACAACGTTAGTGGTATAGTGCTTGTCGATGCCTCTCATGAAAACCAATACGAACAACTCAATATTAAATTGCCGCAAAACTACGACCGAAAGAGAAACATCATCATCCTGCCAAAACCATCCAGTGATCTGCTCACGGCTGAGCAGTCGATGCTGAAAGAACGAGCCATAAATGCAGCACGAACCGAAATTTCCTCACTTTACCAAAGTGCGTTGCAAGTCAAGCATCTCGAGCATCTGCCAGATGTGCCTTTGGTTGTCATCAGTCGCGGTCAAAGCGAATGGCAAGGCCAAAAGGATGGTGAAAGTCGCGAAAAGATCTGGGTCCACCTGCAACAGGAGTTATGGAAGTTAACGCCTCACAGCCAGCACCTGTTTGCGTTTCAGAGCGGACATGATATTCACCTTCATCAACCTGAGATTATCACAAGTGCGATTGTCGATATGGTATCAACCAGTCAGGTTATGCATTGAAGAGTAAACTGGCTATACTGTGTTCCTTTTCTAAAGACACAGCATGACAATTCAGTTTGTAAATACACAAGCCGGTCTTGAAACACTTTGCCAACAGCTAGCCGACAGCGACTGGCTTGCCGTTGATACCGAATTCCATCGCGAAAAGACCTACTTTCCACAACTTTGCTTAATCCAAGTGGCGAATCATGATGTTATCGCCTGTGTGGATCCACTAGCAATTGAAGACCTCTCACCGTTAATGGCATTGTTTTACTCTGATGACATGACCATTGTTTTTCATGCGGCAAGACAGGATTTAGAATTATTTTTCTTGATGCAGAATGCACTTCCACCAAAAGTGTTTGATACACAACTCGCTGCAACGGTTCTCGGCTATGGTGATCAAATTGGTTATGGCAATTTGGTTAAACAATGTCTAGGCGTTGAACTCGATAAAGGTCAAGCCAGAACAGACTGGCGACAACGGCCTCTTTCTGAGGCCCAAGTAGAATATGCTGCTGATGACGTTCGCTATCTTCGACAAGTTTATTTACAACTCCTTGATGAGCTTAATAGAACAGGTCGTGTGGAGTGGTTAAGTGATGACTTTGCGGCATTAACTGCAATAGAAACCTATCAGGAAGATCCACAACAAAGCTGGCTAAGGGTGAAAGGTGCTGGCAGATTAAAAAGTCAGCAACTTGTCATACTGCAAGAACTTGGCGCTTGGCGTGAGAAACGAGCCATTGAGCTTGATTTACCTCGTCGCTGGATTTTGAAAGATGATGTGATGCTGGACTTAGCTCGCTTCACACCAATGACGCTCGATGCAATGAAAAAAATTCGTGGCCTAGAAGCGCGTGATATAGACCGGTATGGCAACACCATCATCAAAGTCATCACCGCAGCAAAAGATATTCCGAAAGAAAAGTGGCCTGTATTGAAACGACCTTCAGCGCTTAGTAATCAGCAAGAAGCACTGATTGATGCGTTGATGGCATTATTAAGAAAAAGTTGTGATGAACAATCCATCACCCCTTCTGCAGTGGCTACACGTAAAGATATTGAATCATTGGTGCGGGGCCAGGATTGTGCTTTATTACATGGCTGGCGCTATAAAATTATTGGGCATACCTTGCAAGCATTCATGCGAGGAAAAATCAGTATTCAGGCCCACCCTACCCATCTAGAAATAAAGGAAAGTTAAGTTATGTCAGTGCTTATTTGTGGCTCATTCGCTTTCGACAATATTATGGTTTTTCCTGATAAGTTTAAAAACCACATATTGCCGGACAAAGTGCACATGTTAAATGTGGCCTTTCTGGTGCCAGAGTTACGTCGTGAGTTTGGTGGCTGTGCTGGTAATATTGCCTATAACCTGAAACTACTTGGTGACAACCCTGTGCCAATGGGTACGGTAGGAACTGACTTTGCGCCATATGCAGAATGGATGGATGCGAAAAATATTAAACGTGATCATGTCCATGTTAAACAAGGTCATTACACGGCTCAGGCTTTTATCACGACAGATCAGGATGACAATCAGATTACAGCCTTCCACCCAGGCGCGATGAACTTGGCTCACGAAACGACTATTAGTGAAGCAAAAGATATTAAACTGGCTATTATTGCCCCTGATGGTCGTGACGGCATGATCCAACATGCTGAACAATTAAAAGCCGCTGGAATCCCATTTATCTTCGATCCAGGTCAAGGCTTACCGATGTTTAATGGTGATGAATTAATGGCCTTTGCAGAACAAGCCAGTTATATCGCTCTTAATGATTATGAAGCGCAGTTATTCATGGACCGCACAGGACTGCCAGAAGAAGAAATCGCTCGTCATGTTGAAGCATTGATTATCACACGTGGTGCTGAGGGCTCATATATCTATACTGAAGGTAAGCGAATAGAGATTGCCTGCCAAAAAGCTGCCCAGGTGGTTGACCCAACCGGTTGTGGAGATGCATATCGTGCTGGTCTATTACACGGCATTTTGCATGGAAAAGACTGGGAAGAGACAGGCAGAATCGCTTCGACGCTAGGCGCGTTAAAAATCGCTCATCATGGTACACAAAACCACCAGATTGATGCCGCCTCTATTCTATAAAGCAGCAATATTGATGATCGTCGGGTTAGAAAAAGTACGCTATCAGCTGAAGTACCAACAAAGCATATAACCCGGCGATAACATCATCTAGCATCACTCCAAAACCACCATGTAGTTTTTTATCAGCCAGGCTCACTGGCCAGGGTTTCAAAATATCAAACAGCCGAAACAGCACAAAACCCAATACAATCCATAACCAGCCACTGGGCGCGGCGAGCATGGTAATTAAATATCCCACGATCTCATCCCACACAATGGCAGAAGGATCATCTTGCTGTAACCAGTCGACCGTTTTTTGACAAAACCAGACGCCAAGAACGAAGAGCAAGGCGGTCAATAGAAGATAGCTAATAATAGGTAAAGGTTGCATCAGGTAAAAAACCGGAATAGCGGCTAGCGTACCAAAGGTACCCGGTGCCTTTGGAGCCAAGCCAGAACCAAACCCATACGCTAAAAATGCCGTTGGTCTTTTTAATAATTGTGTGAAGGTGACTTTAGACAAAATGGTCATACCCTTTGCTTGTGATATCTAACACTGATGGTTGTCCCTGTTCATCTAAGAGAACAATTTTTTGTTCTTCCGTAATTTCACCAATCTGTTGAATATCTAAATTTAGTGTTTCAAGTGCCTGGACGTGCTCTGCAGGAACCGTAAAACAAAGTTCATAATCATCTCCGGAACTCATCGCTAATTGCCAAGCCTTGGCTTTATCCAGTTTCTGCAGACTAGGTGATAATGGTATGTTGTCTAGGTAAATTCTTGCGCCTTTGACACTGGCTTCAAGAATATGGCCAAGATCAGCTAATAACCCATCAGAAATATCAATGGCAGCATTTACAAACGGCTGAATTTCTCGGGAGATGTTTACTTGAGGTATGGGTTGCTCCAGCCGTTTATTTAAAAAAGACCAATCTTCCTCAGATAACTCCTCAGGCTGCCATGATGCTAAACGTTTCTGCAAAGCAGCTCCCGCATCACCAAGCGTACCAGTGACATAGATTTTATCGGCTGATTTAGCATGATTACGCTGAAGCTGAGCCCCTTTTTTCACCTGACCATGCACTTGAATGCTAATAGTCAACGGACCTTTTGTGGTGTCACCGCCAACAAGCTGAATATTATATTGGTCGGCTAACTCCGCCATGCCTGACGCAAAGGCTGATAACCACTTTTCATCAAGTGAAGGTATCGTTAATGCTAATGTAAACCAGGCTGGTGTAGCGCCCATGGCGGCCAGATCGCTTAACCCCACCGCCAATGATTTATGGCCTAGCGTGTGAGGATCTACATCCGGGAAAAAATGAATACCGGAAACAAGCGTATCAATTGAAATAGCTATATCGCTATCTGCAGGACATGACAACACAGCACAATCATCACCAATATCCACAATCACGTCTTGACGTTTTTGTGTTGCATCAGCAAAAAACTGTTGTATCAGTGAAAACTCAGTTAAAGCCACACAGAAAACCTTTTAATCATCAGGCAAGCATCGTCGACACCTGCCCAGTATGACTTATTTCTTTTGACGTGCAGCTTTCGCTGCTTGGTGCTCATGAGAGCGTAATCGAGCGCCCATCTTATCTAAGACGCCGTTGACGTATTTATGACCTTGCTCACCACCGAAAGACTTGGCTAATTCGACCGCTTCATTCAGCACGACACGGTATGGTATTTCTGGTAGATGCATAAATTCAAATACGGCGAGACGAAGCACGGAGACTTCTACCGGATCAATCTTTGCCAAATCACGGTCGATGACTTGTGTCAGTTCTTCATCAATTTCATTTTGATATTTGATCGTGCCGTCGACCAATGTCACAAAATATTTTTTATCAATTTTGTCAGCATATTCTGCAGTGACAAACTCAAGTGTGTCTTTTTGTGGTGCTTCACCATTGACTTGAGCTTGATAGAGCGCTTGTACAGCAGCTCGGCGTGCTTTTGTTCTGGGTAATCCAGTGGCCATTTATTTGCCAGCCTCAATTTGTTTTATAGACTTAACCATTTCATCACTCCCATGGCTGCTTAAGACCGTTATATCCAAACAGATTGAACTGTTTCGGTCAGTTTTCGATCAAATTTCTAATAGCTGTATTGCAACTGCCAGCGTTTATTCTCCCACACCGTTTTAAAACAGCGATGTAGATAGTGACATGACTATTATTTTACAAGCCTGAATTTAATCAATATGAAATATATTGTACTCATTTTCCGTCAATCATGGCGAACCATAACTCACAACCAGCGTTTACGTTTTTTGTCTGACTTTTTTGGAAAAGGTAAACCACCAGCATCTGCTTCAACCGTTACCCATTCATAGGGTTCTTGATCAATCCGCACCGCTGTCAATGTTTCGCCCCACACCGCACCACTGTCTAATGAAAACACATTACCGTAACGACCAACGCCCAAAGTAGACCAGTGCCCAAACACGACTCTGTCGTTGGCCGTCATTCTATTGGGCATTTCAAACCAGGGACGTTGGTGTAATGGTTTATCTTCAGGCGCCCCTTTGAACTTAAGTGCAATTCGACCATCTTCATGGCAGTAACGCAGACGGGTAAAGCAATTAGTGATAAAACGAAGTCGATCCCAGCCTTTCAGCTCAGGCGTCCATCGTTTAGGTTTATTACCATACATATGCTGAAAGAAATCACGCCAATTATCCCCGCTTAAAACCGCTTCGACTTCTTCGGATCGTTGCTGTGATTCTTGCACTGACCACTCTGCAGGTATTCCTGCATGTACCATACTGAAATCTAGGATGGGATCGTGATAAAACAAAGGTTGTTGTCTTAACCAGGTAATGAGCTCTTCTCTGTCAGGTGCAGAGAGAACTTGCTCAATCGTATCCAAATGATGTTGATATTCAACGACACCTGCAGCATTAGCCAGTAAATGTAGATCGTGGTTGCCTAATACGGATATACAACTATTACCTAACTGCTTTGCTAACCTTAATACTTCTGCTGACTTAGGGCCTCGATTCACCAAATCACCAGCCAGCCAAATTTGATCAAGGGCTGGATCGAACTGAACTCGATCCAGCATTTTTACTAACTCATCGTAACAACCTTGAACATCACCTATTGCATATACAGCCATACAGACGTGTGCTTGTGTCTAACGACGGCGATAAAGTGGTTCAGGACGAAGTACCGTTGCCTGGTAACTTTCGCTGAAGTCATCAAAAGCCTTCAAGGCTTTGTCGATACGGTTGGGATTGGCAAGCTCAAAGCTGTTAATTCCACACTGTGACATATAGAACAACTGGTCATATAACACATCACCTTGAGCACGTATCTCAGCTTTAAAGCCATAACGTTCACGTAACAGTCTCGCAAATGAGTAACAACGCCCATCAGTGAATGCAGGAAACACGAGAACGATCAAGGAGAAATGAATTAAATCTGGCACCACTTCTTCCAGAGGATCATCACCGCTCAGACGAAGGCCTAATTCACCTTCATGTTTCACCAGTGTTTCATGTTGTTCCTGCCACCGGGCTAAAGAAACGGTAATATTGCCAGCAATCAGATCTGAATCATCATCCAGATGTGTCCAATTATCTTCGATGATTTCACGATCTTTAATTATCTGCATATACACGCTCCTTAAATGGATCAATACCTAAACGACGAACTGTGGCCAGGAATGACTCATCTTCATGGCGTAAATCGACATAGGCATCTAATAAATGACCAACGGTGTCGACTACGTCCTCTTTAGGTATCGCCTTACCTAGACGCTCTCCAAGAGAGGCATCTGCCTCAGAGCTACCGCCAAGTGTGAATTGGTACCATTCTTCACCTTTCTTATCGACACCCAGAATACCGATGTGACCTACACTCTGGTGAGCACAACCGTTCATGCAGCCTGAAAACTTGATCTTGATATCACCTAAGTCATAAAGATAGTCAAGATCACCAAACCGTTCCGCAATCTGTTTAGACAGAGGAATAGATTTAGCATTAGCCAGACCACAATAATCCAGTCCAGGACAGCAAATAATATCGGTTAATGTATTCACATTTGGTGTAGCCAGGTTGTCAGCCTCAAGTCTCAACCATAAGGCATATAAATCAGCCTGCTTCACATCCGCAAACACCAGGTTTTGAGTGTGCGTTGAACGCACTTCACCTAAGCTGAACTCATCAGCCAGATCAGCAATGACATCAAGCTGATCAGAGGTCACATCCCCCGGCGCAACACCTGGCGCTTTAAGTGATACATAAACCGCACGATAACCGGGCTGTTTATGAGCAAACGTATTCTGTTTCGCCCAGCGTGCAAAAGCATTATCTTCAGCCAAGGCTTTATCAAAACTGTCATCCGCTGCTGCATCAGCATCGTATTCAGGCTCTGTGAAATACGCTTTCACACGATCAATTTCTTTTTGATCTAAAACGAGTTGATCACGAATTTGTACCCATTCAGCTTCAACCAGTTCACGGATATGATTGATACCGTGCTCACGAACCGTGATTTTAATACGTGCTTTGTATTTGTTATCACGACGACCCAGGCGGTTATAAACACGCAGAATCGCTTCCAGATAGGAGAGCAAATCCTTTTTCTCAAGGAAAGGTCTGATTTGTTGACCAATGATTGGCGTACGACCTAAACCACCACCGACAAGCACTTCAAAACCGACTTCACCTTCGTGATTTTTAACCAGATGTAAGCCGATATCATGCAATTTAGTGGCTGCACGGTCTTCTTCAGAACCAATAACGGCAATTTTGAACTTACGTGGTAGATAGGCAAACTCAGGGTGGAAGGTTGACCATTGGCGAATAATTTCAGCCCACGGGCGTGGATCTTCTATTTCATTGGCATTGATACCTGCAAACTGATCAGAGGTCGTATTACGAATGCAGTTACCACTACTTTGAATAGCGTGCATTTGTACAGTGGCCAGTTCAGCAAGAATATCTGGCACATCCTCTAACTTCGGCCAGTTCATTTGGAAATTCTGGCGCGTCGTGAAATGCACAAACCCTTTATCGTAACGGCGTGAAACGTCTGCAATTTTACGAACTTGTTGTGAAGACATCAGTCCATAAGGAATGGCAACACGTAACATGGGTGCATGTATTTGGATATACAGCCCGTTCATCAGTCGTAAAGGACGGAACTGTTCTTCAGTCAGCTCACCCGCCAAGAAACGACGTGTTTGATCACGGTACTGCTCTACCCGCTGCTCAACCATCGTTTGATCATACTTATCGTATTGATACATTTAAGCTCTCTAAACTCTAAATACCGGACCCGCTATTATAACCGCCGCGGTATATAACAGGAAATTATAAATACCAATATCTATATTGATAAATTCATTAATACCGCGTCATTACTATCATTTAATGCAACCATGAAATATACGGTTATTGTGTGGCATTGTTGATGACTTTTTCATTGTGCGCGTCATTTTCAGTATTCCATTTGATTTCATCTTGAGACTTCTAGTCAGATGCTTAAGTGTTATCAGAGTGGGCTCTTTGTCATTGATAAAAATCGTTATACTGACGCATTTATCGCTAAACAGGGTTCTTGGCATGTCTAAAGCAAGCCGACAAAAACAGCGTTTATGGCTGGTTATCGCTTTCGGTTTTTTAATTTGGGGGGCCAGTCATTATCAGCCTCACCAGCAAAACGTTAATAAAGTTGATACAGCATCGATCTCATCACTTTATCAACAACAGAAAAGTGACGTTTTAGTTGAAGTAAAAGGGACGGTAAGTCGGATTCTAACTGATGATAATAAAGGCAGTCGTCATCAACGTTTTATCATTACCTTGCCGGATAAACTCACGGTATTGATTGCTCATAACATCGATCTTGCACCTCGCATTGACTCTCTGAACGTGGGTGATGAAGTACATATTTTTGGTGAATACGAATGGAATGACAAAGGTGGCGTCATTCACTGGACGCATCATGATCCTGCCAACAAACACCCTCATGGCTGGATTCGCCATAAAGGTCAGCTATATCAATAATGTCTGAGAATCTAACGCGCTGTTATAGCTTTCCGCCCATTGCAGCAACGTCTGCAAAAATCCTGATCCTCGGGTCCATGCCAGGTGCAGAATCATTGCGTCAGCAGCAATATTACGCCCACCCTCGTAATGGCTTCTGGCCAATTATGGAAAGTCTGTTTGCTATCTCGACATCATTACCGTATCAACAACGCTGCGAACAACTCACCCACCAACACATAGCGGTATGGGATGTATTAAAAGCCTGTGAAAGGCCAGGCAGTCTGGACAGTAATATTGCACCGGATTCCATTGAAGCTAACGACTTTAATGCCTTTTTTCGGCAACACCCGAATATTCATTCTGTATTTTTTAATGGTGGCAAAGCTGAGCAAATTTATATGAAATCTGTTCTGCCAACGTTAGATAAAATATGGCAAAAAATACCAACAGAGCGCTTGCCATCCACCAGCCCAGCCCATGCAGCTTTGTCATTAGAAGAAAAACAAACCATATGGCTTGAACAGCTAAGTAGTGTAAAAAAGACTAATCAATAGAAAAGGGGCGTGTTTCACGCCCCTTTCATTTCAGACTAGATTAAGCCTTTAGTGCAGCTGCTACTCTGGCAGCATAGTCCGGGTCTGCTTTTTCAAATTGAGCCAACATACGCTGCTGAATAGATGCATCACACTGTCCAAGACCACCAGCAATATTGTCTGCTAATTGCTGTTTCTGATCCTCACTCATAATACGAAACAAATTACCCGCCTGCGTGTAATGATCATCTTGATCTGTATCAAACCGATCTAACCAAGCACCAGCCTCAACTGGCATAGCAGGTTCCGCTACACTTGTATCTGGCTTAGGCGCATTATCACGATCATTAGGGAAGTAGTTAGCCCCACTCGTCTGATGATGATTACCGCCAGCAGGACTTAACCCCGCCATCGCCCCATCACGCTGATAATGATTAACCGGACATTTTGCCGCATTAACAGGTAACTGATTGTAGTTCACGCCAACCCGATAACGGTGGGCATCCTGATAAGCTATCAGCCGTCCTTGCAACATTTTGTCAGGTGATGAACTGATACCGGGTACAAAGTTACTCGGTGCAAAAGCGGCTTGCTCTGTTTCAGCAAAATAATTGTCTACATTGCGGTTAAGCTCCAGTTGCCCGACCTCAACCAAAGGAAATTCATCATGTGGCCATACTTTGGTTAAATCAAACGGATTGATCTCAGCATCCCGCGCTTGTTGCTCCGTCATAATCTGTATTTTGGCTGTCCAGCTCGGGAAATCACCGCGATCAATAGCTTCCACTAAATCCTGCTGTGCTCCATGAGGATCAGCCACTGCAGCTTCCTCGGCTCTCAGTGTTTTGATGCCTTGATTAGTTTTAAAGTGCCATTTAAACCAAAACCGTTCGCCCTTATCATTCCAGAAACTATAGGTATGTGAGCTATAACCATTCATATTGCGGTATGAAGCAGGAATCCCGCGGTCAGACATCAAAATAGTCACCTGATGTAATGCTTGTGGGTAATTAGCCCAAAACTCATAAGCCATTCTTGGGTCAGGCACATTAGTACGCGGATTCTTTTTTTGTGAATGAATAAAGTCTGGAAACTTACTCGGATCACGGAGGAAAAACACCGGCGTATTATTGCCTACCATGTCGTAATTGCCCTGCTTAGTATAAAACTTCACAGCGAAACCTCGTGGGTCACGGGCATAATCATGTGAGTCCTGGCCACCACCTACGGTTGAGAAGCGAACAAAGACCTCTGTTCTCTTACCTTCATTCTGTAAGAAATCCGCAATAGTGAGATCTTTTAAGCTTTTTGTGAGGGTAAAGGTTCCGTAAGCCCCGGTACCACGTGCATGGACCACGCGTTCAGGAATTCTCTCACGGTTGAAGTGAGCCAATTTTTCGAAGGTGTAGTGATTGTCATAAGTCAAAGGTCCTCTTGGTCCGACACTGATACTATTATCATCATCAGCGACTGGGGCGCCGGCAGATGTCGTTAAAATTGTTTTGGTCATCGTTCTATCCTTTCTGCTGCAAATCATGTTAGGCAAATCAATTGCACACAACAGAGTCTATGGATTTTCAATAGATTTGTATAATTGTTTATTATTTAATTATTGATTGATAAAATCGATTTATATAATTAATGACACGTCAGTCTGAAACTCATTTCACTGTCGCTTAGACATAAAAAAAGCCAGTCAGCAAATACTGACTGGCTTTCTTGAACCACTTTTTGTGAATTATTTGAGAAGTTGACTCAAATCTTTCGCATCCCAATGAGGGAAATGTTTACGAATGAGTGCATTCAACTCCATTTCAAAGGCAGAGAATTCACCTTCAGCGACCACTTCGTGATTACTTGATACCGCATCAGTAATCATGCCAGCACCAATCGTGACATTGGTCAGGCGATCAATGATGATGAAGGCCCCTGTAGTCCGGTTGCGTTTGTACGAATCAAACACAACGGGCTTGTTTAATGAAAACTCACATAAGCCGATTTCATTCAGTTTCAATTCACTGGCTTTATTGTGCTCAAGCGTGTTGACATCAATTTGATAATCAATGCCCGTTAACGCACCACCTGCATCATTGACACCCACTTTGATGCTGTATTGCTTGTTTGGCACCAAGGGTTGTTCTGTCATCCACACGACCATCGCTTTAAACTGGCTTGAGACATGTGGTTGGTGATGATTACTATGTACAAGCATGTCACCACGACTGACATCGATTTCATTTTCTAATGTGACGGTAATCGCTTCGCCAGGCACGGCATGATCCAAGTCACCATCGTAAGTGACAAGCGCCTTCACTTTACTCTCTTTACCCGATGGCAATACGGTGATGTCATCACCCGGTTTTAAGATACCCGATGCCAAAGTACCGCAGTAACCACGGAAGTTCAGATTAGGACGATTCACAAACTGAACCGGGAAACGCATATCATCGAAGTTCGGATCTTTATCTACATCGACGGTTTCCAGGATTTCCATCAGGGTTTGCCCTTGATACCAACCCATTTTCTCACTGCGATTAACCACGTTATCGCCCACCAACGCTGACATAGGCACAAAGTGAATATCTTCCAGTTCTAATTCTCGTGAGAATTCAGTGTAATCATGGCGAATATTATCAAACACTTCCTGACTATAATCCATCAGATCCATTTTATTGATAGCCACAACTACGTGTTTAATGCCTAATAAAGAGGCAATAAAACTGTGTCTGCGAGTTTGTGTTTGTACGCCATAACGGGCATCAATCAGGATAACCGCTAACTGACAACTGGATGCACCTGTCGCCATGTTACGTGTGTACTGCTCATGTCCTGGTGTATCGGCAATGATGAACTTACGTTTCGTCGTAGAGAAATAACGGTAAGCCACATCGATTGTGATTCCCTGCTCGCGCTCGGCTTGCAAACCATCAACCAACAACGCTAAGTCAACCTGTTCGCCGGTAGTACCAGACTTGGCACTGTCACGCGTCACGGCTTCCAATTGATCTTCGTAGATCATTTTCGAGTCATGCAGAAGGCGGCCTATCAGCGTACTTTTACCATCGTCCACGTTACCGCAAGTTAAAAATCGCAACATCTCTTTATTTTCATGCTGCTTCAGATACGCTTCGATGTCTGTGGCAATCAGGCTATCTGATTGATATGAACTTGATTCAGTAGTCATCTAGAAGTAACCCTCTTGTTTTTTCTTCTCCATAGAACCCGCTTGATCGTGATCGATAGCACGGCCTTGACGTTCAGATGTCGTTGTCAGCAACATTTCCTGGATGATTTCAGGCAAAGTATCTGCAGACGATTTCACGGCACCTGTTAGTGGGTAACAACCCAAGGTACGGAAACGGACTTTTTCCATGCGCGGCTCTTGGCCTTCAGGTATACGCATACGATCGTCATCGACCATGATGGTCAAGCCGTTGTAGTCAACAACCGGACGTTCTGCTGCATAATAAAGTGGCACAATTGGAATCTGTTCCAGATAAATGTATTGCCAGATATCAAGCTCAGTCCAGTTGGATAATGGGAAGACACGGATGCTTTCGCCTTTATTCACTTTACTGTTATAGATGTTCCAGAGTTCCGGTCGCTGTGCTTTTGGATCCCAGCGATGGTTCTTATCACGGAAGGAATACACACGTTCTTTTGCACGCGATTTTTCTTCGTCACGACGTGCTCCACCAAAAGCGGCATCAAAACCGTATTTCGTCAACGCCTCTTTCAAGGCATCGGTTTTCATAATATCCGTATAGCGAGGGTGATCGAATGGGTTGATACCCGCTTCTTTGCCTTCTTGGTTGGTATGTACAATCAGTTCGAGACCCAGCTCTTTAGCCTTTTCATCACGAAACTTGATCATTTCCTTAAATTTCCAAGTGGTATCGATATGCATCAATGGAAATGGGGGTTTACCAGGCGCAAAAGCTTTCATAGCCAAGTGCAACATGACGGCGGAGTCTTTACCAATCGAATACAGCATTACTGGATTCTCAAACTCTGCTGCCACCTCACGCATAATATGGATGCTTTCAGCCTCCAATTGCTTTAAGTGTGTTAATTGTTTTTCAGTCATTATCTTTCTCGGTTAGTTAGATTTGACATGCAAGCCGCATTCTTTATTTTCAGGATCTTCCCACCACCAGCGTCCGGCACGAATATCTTCGCCCATGGTGATGGCTCGTGTACAAGGCGCACAACCAATACTGGCGTACCCCTCATCGTGTAAGCTGTTATAAGGCACGTCGTAAGCTCTCAAATACGCCCAAACGTTACCATTCGACCAATCGGTCAATGGACTAAACTTTTGTAATCCGTGATCATCATCCCACTCTGATACAGGCAGTTCTGATCGTGTTACAGATTGTGAACGACGCATACCCGTTATCCAGGCTTTTTTGCCAGATAGAGCTCTGTTTAACGGCACGACCTTTCTAATACCACAACATTGTTTTCTTAATTCGACACTATCGTAAAAGGCGTTTGGTCCATTATGAGTCACAAACGACTCAACATCCGCCGTGTTAGGGAAATACACCTCTACTTTTTTATCGTAGTGGCTGTTTAATGTTTGCATGAGCTCATAGGTTTCTTTGGGCAAACGGCCAGTATCCAGAGTGAATATGTCGATGCCTGGCGCATGCTTACAGATTAAATCCATCAGAACCATATCTTCTGCACCAAAGCTGGTCGCCAGCGTTGCAGGCAAATAGTTCTGCTCAATGTCTTTTAACACTGCAATCACAGCATCAATTTTGGCGGCTAAAGCCGGTTTTATTTCACTCATTGTTTTCTTCTCACACGAATTGTTGTGGTTAATCCCTCTGAAGAGGTGATCGCACACTCCTGTCCATCCTGAGACAGACTATTAAATACTTCATCAACCGCATCCCCCGTATTGACAAGCAAATCTACCGATTCCTCTATGTCAATGTGTTTTAATGCTTCACGGGCTTTGATGTAATGCATAGGACAGCCAAACAGGGTCAAATCCACCAACGTTATATCAGACATTTTATGCCCACCAATACCAGTATTACCGCTAATAATGGACGCATTACCTGGTCTGAAATACGCACCCCAAGATGGGTGCCGATAAAAATGCCAGGTAATGAGCCGGCTAATAAATACATCAATAATGTCCAGTCTACTGTACCAACAGCTGAATGCCCGAGGCCTGCAACAAAGGTAAGTGGCACAGCATGAGCAATATCTGTAGCGACAATTTCTACCCCTCTCAGACGAGGATATAAAAACAATAGAATGACAGCACCTAGCGCACCAGCTCCTACAGATGATAATGTCACCATGACACCTAAAAGCGCACCTGTTATGACCGTAATCATTGCTTTATTTAGTTCGTTTTCACGAATATCGTAAAGCACACTCACAACGGGGTGGTTTTCCTTGGAGCGTAATAATCTTCCTAAAGGTGCTTTTAATAATAAAGCACTGGATGTCAGGATCAGTGCTACACCGAGCACTTTAGTAATCAATTCATTATGATTGCCATCATGCATCCCTGTGGCATTCATAAACCATAGAGTAGCTAATGTTGCCGGAATACTCCCCGCAGCGAGGCGCCAGACCACATACCACTTTACGACCCCATGTCGCCAATAAGACCAAATACCACCCGCTTTGGTGATAGCAGCAAATAATAAATCCGTACCAACCGCAATAGCGGGTTGTACATGAAAGATAAAAATGAGGATGGGCGTCATTAAAGACCCGCCTCCTACACCGGTCATGCCGACCATGATGCCGACAAACAGTCCAGCAAGAAGAAAGCCCCATTCCATCTGTTTTACGCCTTGTATGTTACGAAAATGCTGACAAGTTTACCAAAGGAGAATATTCTATCAATGAATATTATTTACTATCTTTATAAGAAAAACATATATAGATGAAAATTCAGCAATTAAAGTATGTACGTGAAATTGTACGTAGAGGCCTCAGTATCTCGTCAGCAGCGAATGCATTACATGCATCACAACCCGGTGTCAGCAATCAGGTGCAGCAGTTGGAAGAGGAGCTGGGTTTACAAATCTTCGAGCGTCACGGCAAACGCTTGACTGGCATTACGCCTATTGGTCAATCAGTTATCGAGATGGCAGAGCGCGTTTTGCAGGATGTGGAAAATATCCGTCAGTTAGTGGCAGACAGTAAAACAGAACAATCTGGCACCTTGTCTATAGGCACCACACATACTCAAGCTCGTTATGCCCTACCTAGTGCGATAAAAAAGTTCTCTGAACGCTACCCGAATATACATTTGAACATGGTGCAGGGCACGCCGACTGAGGTAGGTGAAATGGCGGCTACCGGAAAGGTTGATCTGGCAATAGCCACGGAAGGCCTGGCTCAATTCGAGTCGCTCGCTATTTTGCCATGTTATGAATGGAATCGTTGCGTTGTTGTTCCGCCAGAACACCCCTTATTATCAGTGAAAAAATTGCGACTGGAAGATATCGCCCAATATGAAATTCTGACTTATGTGATGGGTTTTACCGGTCGCGCCAAACAGGATCAGGCTTTTATTGAAAAAGGTCTTCATCCCAATGTCATTTTCACTGCTACCGATGCAGATGTGATTAAAACCTATGTCGAGCTGGAGATGGGTATTGGCATTATCGCCAGTATGGCATTTGATCCGGATAAAGACTCCCCGCTTCAGGCATTGGATGCCAAACATCTATTTCCACCGAGCGTTACACATATGGGTATTCGCAAAGGCAGCTATCTTAGAAGCTATATGTACGCCTTTATCGAGTTCTTTGCTTCACACCTCAATCGAGCAGCGGTGGATAAAGCCATTAACCATCAAGGATAAATTCACATTCCCTCAAGGCAAACACCATGCTAACTTAGCACCTTGCTGAAAACAGCAATCAAAATAACTTAAGAGAAATATCAGGATAATAGAATGAAAAAATGGTTAAATTTAATAGTTGTTTCACTGGCGTTTTTGCCTGCACTTGTGTTTGCACACGGTGCGCCTCGCCTCCAAGTTGAAGAGAGCATTGTCATCAATGCTGCCCCAGCGACTGTCTGGCAAGCCATCAACGATTTCGGTAAAGCAGAAGCCTGGATTCCCGTTGTTGAATCAACAGAATCTGAGGGTGGTAATGCACCAGGAGCGACTCGCACTCTCACATTAAAAGGTGGCGCCACGATTTCTGAAAAGCTCAAAAAGTATGATGATGAAAAAATGAGCTTTATGTATCAAATTACCGATATCAGTAGTGCTGGAGAAGTTGATGACCATGGTGAAATGCATGAAGTACCAGCGTTTCCTGTGAGCAAATATAAATCATGGGTCAGTGTTGAAGCGACTGATGGTGGTTCAAAAGTCACTTGGTTAGGTAAGTTTTTCCGCGCTTATCACGGTAATGGACACCCACCCAAAGAGCTGGATGACGATACGGCCAAGAAAGCTGTAACGGGTTTATATCAATCCACACTCGCTGACTTGAAAACTAAGTTAGAAAAATAAGTGAAAAAAAAGGCATCTTCGGATGCCTTTTTTGTATGCGCTGCATTCTCTAAACTATGCTGATACAGACTAAAAAAGATAACAGCCGTGAATGCCTCCATTGAAAAGATCAAATCGCTACTTCAGCAAACCCTAGCAGAGCTTCCTCCCTCTCAACACCATCTGATTGATGAAGTGTTCAAAGAATTATCCACTCTCAGTCAGACTCTGTCTGGCTCTCAGAACGATGAGCCTCAGCCTATCATCGATAAAACTACGGGTTGTTATCAATTTGAAGGGGATAACGGCTTTTATTGTCCACAGTGTTTTGATAATCAACAACGCAAAGTGTTGACACAACGAATCAACAGCAAACTCCGGATTTGTACCGAGTGCCGAAGTAGTTTGAAACGTTTGAATTAAATACCACTGAAGCTGGTAATAATTGCCGCACTCTTTTAAAATAACGCTATCTCACTAGCAGCAATTGTGATGTGAATTTGCCTCGGGGTGGCGAAAGCCTGAGATGCTTCTCATAAAGCGGACCCGACGAACCTGATCCAGTTAATACTGGCGTAGGGACAGGCTGAAATAGATCTTTCTCTACACCGAATTGGTGTCTCTCGATTTATTCCCCTGTCCTTTTTGATTCAAAAAAGGATAACCATGAAAGCAAAAACACTGGCTATAGCCATAACAACGGCTATGACATCTCCCATGATATGGGCTGAAGTGACGCCTGCTGACTTACCCTCCATGATCGTCAGTGCTGACTTTCGTCCGAACGATGCTCATGACACTCCGGTGAGTTTAACCACGATTAATAAAGACACTATTGATTCTCGTGGTGCTCAACATATCGAAGATGTGCTCAATCTCGCACCTAATGTTAATGTCTCTAGTGGCGCCTCACGCGGACAATTTTTTCAGATACGCGGCATAGGTGAGCGTAGTCAATTCTCGGCGCCATTAAATCCCTCTGTTGGTTTGTTAATTGATGGTATTGATTTCAGCCGTACAGGTGGTGCAGCCACATTGTTTGATATCGAGTCCGTAGAAATTCTCAGAGGGCCACAAGGTACCAAGTTTGGGACAAACGCATTAGCGGGTGTCATCAATATGCAAAGTACCGAGCCGACTGATGAGTTTGACTTACATTTTGAAACAGGTATCGCTGAATATAACACCCGTAATGTTGGTCTTGCTGTTGGTGGTCCACTTATTGACAATACGCTGTTAGGGCGTTTTTCGATTTATAGCCACCAGTCAGATGGCTATATGGACAATGATTATTTAGGTAAAGATGACACACAAAATCAGGATGAAGTTACGGCTCGTGGTCACCTAAAATGGCTAGCGACAGATAATCTCACATTTGATTTGAACTTCCTGCATCTCAGTATTGATAATGGTTATGACGCGTTTACTCTTGATAACAGTCGCAACAGTATTTCAGATCAACCCGGTAAAGATACTCAAAACACGAACGCTATTTCACTCAAAACTGATTATCGCGCTAACAGTAAAGTACAGCTGCAAAGTAATCTAACTTACGTAAACTCAGATGTTACTTATAGTTACGATGGGGACTGGGCTAACCCAGCGTATGATCCTGGTGTATTTACTGCGACAGAGGATTTTAATCGTAAGCGTGAGAATTATTCTGTTGAGTTAAAAGCGCTTTCTAATGAAGATGGTCGCATCTTTAATAATTCAACAGACTGGGCGATCGGCGCCTATTTTCTGTCACAAGATGAAGATTTGCACTTAGTCTCAGACTATACAGGTTTACTTAAAAATGAATATGAAACCAAAAATACAGCCTTATTTGGTCAGTTAGACACTCATCTAACAGACAAACTGACTTTTATAAGTGGATTACGTATCGAACATTTTGAAGCGGACTATAAAGACACTAATGCGATTGACCTTCACAGTAGCGATAATTTATTTGGCGGCAAATTAGGCCTGAATTATGAGATTAATAGCGACCATATGGTTTATACCTCTTTATCTAGAGGCTACAAGTCGGGTGGCGTGAATAATAATGATAGTCTGCCTACAAACCAGCTTAAATTCGATGCCGAATATATGTGGAGCCTTGAAGCCGGTTTGAAATCTTATTGGCTAGAAGGTGACCTGATTACTAATGTTTCAGCCTTTTATTCACTCCGTCGTGATGCTCAAGTGAAGAGTTCTGTGTTTGTTGGTGGGGGTGAATTTGAAGACTCAATTGCCAATGCTGCTAGAGGCAGAAATATGGGCATTGAGGCAGATGCAGACTGGCAGGTTAATGACAGAGTGGGCATCTTCGCTTCTTTAGGCCTATTAAGAGCTGTGTTTGATGAATACGATAATCCAGATTTAGGTAGCTATAATCCTGAAGGTCGCCAGATGGCTCATGCGCCAAAATATCAATTTAGTCTAGGTACGGATATTCAGTTAGCTACTAACTGGACTCTACGGGCGGGAATGGAAGGCAAAGATGAGTTTTATTACTCCAATAGCCACGACTCCAAATCAAGCTCATATGTCATTTATAACGCCAGCTTACAATATCAAAAAGAGAACTGGAAAGTCACATTATGGGGACGCAATTTGTTCGATAAAGACTACTACACTCGAGGTTTTTATTTCGGCAATGATCCTAAAGATGGTTATGCCGATCACACCTACACTCAATACGGTGATCCACGTGTTGTTGGCTTAACATTAAGTTACGACTATTAATATCTAAAGAGGGCTTTAAAGCCCTCTTTTTTACTACTTAAGGAAGAAGATATGCGCGTCTCAGTTGATATCAGTTTATACCCTCTGACTGAACAATTTGTCGAACCGATTCTGGCTTTCATCAAAAAGCTGGAAGATAACCCAAAACTAAATATTTCACGGAATAACCTAAGCACACAAATCTTTGGTGAATACCGTGATGTGATGGATGCCATGGATAGTGAAATTGAAGCGGTGTTTGAACAATTACCGCACAGTGTGTTTGTGTTGAAAATGATCGGAAACGATCGTTACCACGTAGAAGATTAAACGAGTTCTCTGATGATAGATGCCGCAATCAATGGTCTGCTGGCCTTATCCGCTTGGGAAGTGACCGCCGCATTACTCGGTATGGCTTATGTCATTCTGGCGGCGCGTGAATCACAGTGGTGCTGGCCAATGGCGTTTATCAGTACACTCATCTACACCGTGTTATTTTGGGAGGGTCAGCTTCCCATGCAAGCCCTGCTCAACTTCTATTACATGGGTATGGCGATTTATGGCTTCGTTTTATGGCGACAACATCAGCAAAACAATGATGAGTTAGTCATTCATAGCTGGTCATTGAATGCCAATTTACAATTCATCGTAGCAGGCGTCGTGATTAGCTTTTTAGTAGCTTATTACCTGGATATCAACCAAGCATCACAGCGTCCGTACCTGGATGCTGGCATCACCGTATTTTCTGTGATGAATACCTGGTTGATGGCCAGAAAAGTCCTGCAAAACTGGTTTTATTGGATCATTATTGATGCTGCTTCCGTCGTGTTGTATTACCAGACGGGTTATTATGCAACGGTTGTCTTGTTCTCAATCTACACTGTGCTTGCTACCGTTGGTTTCGCCAACTGGATCAAGCTATATCGTCAACATCCACTAGCTCAGACTCACTAAATGCAAGCGGTTATTTTTGATATGGATGGGCTGCTGATTGACTCAGAGCCCTTTTGGAAACAAGCTGAGAGACGTGTATTTTCAGCCATAGGTGTTGAAATCACCGATGCACTGTCTGCCAAAACAATGGGCATGACGACGCGTGAAGCCACTGAGTTCTGGCTTGAACATGCAGGCTTGTCGCTAAGTCAGGATTCAATGGAACAAGTCGAAAATGATGTGATCGATGAAGTTGCCTCATTAACCGCTACCAAAGGTCAGGCTCTACCCGGTGTACATAACTTGCTGGAAGAACTCAAACAACACCGACTAAAAATTGGTCTGGCCACTAACGCTCCGGCACGTCTCGTTCCCGTCGTATTAGAGCGGCTAGATATCACGGCATTTTTTGATAATTATGTCGCCGATGATGATGTTGAACAGGGCAAACCCCATCCCGCCATTTATCAACTAGCGCTACAGCGCATCAACGCAAAAGCTGATCACACCCTCGCATTTGAAGACTCTGTCACGGGTATGACGGCCGCAATAGGCGCAGGCATCCGTACTGTTGTTGTACCTTCAGCAGCCAATTATCACTTACCACACTATGATGCCGCCGTATTAAAGCTGGAAAGCTTGAATGGGCTGGCACTCGAAGAACTGCATGATTTATTTAGCTAACATTATCGCTAAATAAATCAAACAACGGTGGCTGCTCTAACCATTGGTACAGATTGCACTCACCCAAAACATTCATCAAAAATAACAATACGCGGTAACTCAGACGACAAGCTGAAAGGTCAGGAATGGGTTGATACTGTGTGTATATTTCGACAAAAAGCTTGGCATGTTGTGGGCTGAGTAAATATTCCAGTAACACCCACTCGAGTTCACGCGGCGCTCTGACAAAGGCATCTAAATCCAAGACGGCTATGGTCCCATCATCACACTGACGCAGTTGATCCCAGCGAAAGTCTGGCATGATCGGCACAAACTGCTCTGGTGACAGTGTTCGACATTGTCCATAACTCATTTTTAGTATGTCAGCTGGGATCGGAATACCATTGCGATCTGATAATAACTGAATGGTCTGTTCCAGCCTTATAGGCCAATCATTTGCACTAAATATGGGCTTTTCAATGCTGCCCCATTTTGTAGATAGGTGTTGATGTAATTTGCCCCAGTGATGGGCAAGCTGAGTTACAGTAGTGTTATCGATCTGATTTGCACTCAGATCCACACCTTCAAGATAACGAACCAAGACATAATGCCCAGCCTGTTCAGCTACCACCTCAGGAACGGCAAACCAGCCCTCGCGTTGCAGAAACTGACTGATAGATTGCGTGCGCCCTAAAGAGTTTGGAAAATCGAGCTGAAACAGATGGTTTATTCCCAGCCAAAACATGGAGTCTTGCACTCGTTGCTGATGGCAGACCTTTAAGATCATCTTGCCATCCGCGGTGTCACACTGCCACAACTGATGGGTACTATCAGGAAATTGTGCTTCCAAGGCGACTGCCGGCGCAAGTAACTCCGGCAGACTCGCTTGCTGCTGTCGGCTCAGTTCAGGGTAGAAATACATCTAACAACACAACTTTACCAAGGCAATATTTCACCATTCGTGTGCCAGAAGGTGCCACTGGTTTCGAGTGATAATTCTTCCATACGTTGGATTAGACCTGCTGCTGATTCATCGGGATCAATCAAACCACCATGGCCGGTCATATCGGTACGTACCCAGCCTGGATGTAAAATAGCTACAGCAATGCCCTTGGGTTTCAAGTCAATCGACAGAGATTTCCCGGCAGCGTTCACGGCTGATTTAGACATGCGGTAGGCATAACTTCCGCCTGAATCATTATCATCAATCGAGCCCATACGACTAGTAATAATGCCGACTTTACTCCCTTGTCCCAAATGCTTAAGTAGTGCTTGTGTGGTCAGTAAGGGGCCAAGACTATTCACACGATACATTCTGACAAAGTCATCAATCGCCTCTTCATCGATTTGTCCGAGCCCAATCCCACCGGCAATACCAGCATTATTGATTAGCCAATCTATTTTTCTACTTCCTAATGACTCAGCCAGTTTAGCCAAGCTTTTGGGCTGACTCACTTCCACATCCTCAATGACTTCGACATTTAAGGCGTTTAATTCAGATGAAGCTTTGCGGCAGGTTGCAATAACATGCATCCCTTTTTCTTTAAGCTGACGGCAGAGTTCCAATCCAATCCCGCGGTTACTTCCTGTCACTAGTGCTGTTTGCGTCATTATTTGTCCTCCTTTTTTAGTTGCTGCATTTTTTCTTTTGATGGATTACTGACCACGCCCTCTTCCGTCACAATGGCATCAATTAACGATGCTGGCGTGACATCAAATGCCGGATTCGAAACAGGCACCTCTACCGGCGCAATGGCATGCCCACCTATTTCTGAGACTTCAGAACTCATGCGTTGTTCAATCGGAATCAGGTTACCGTTTTCGAGCGACCAGTCAATTGTTGTCGTCGGGGCGACCACCATCACTTTCACACCATGATATTTCGCTAAAACAGCTAACGAATATGTACCGATTTTATTGGCTGTATCACCATTTGAAGCAATCCTATCAGCACCGACAATAACCCAGTCCAAGCGGCCACTAGCCATCAATGCGCCAGCAGCCACATCAGCTTGCAAGGTCATCGGAATGCCTTCTTGCATGAGCTCCCATGCCGTTAACCGACTACCTTGCAACCATGGCCGAGTTTCATCGACATAGACATGCTCAATTTTGCCATCCAGGAAGCCCTGACGAATAACGCCTAATGCTGTGCCAAAACCCGCCGTGGCAAGAGCCCCCGCATTACAGTGCGTTAACACGATACTGTCATTATCCAGCAAATCAGCACCATACTGCCCCATGGTTCTATTTGCTTTAATGTCTTCTTGGTGTATGCGATCGGCCAGCGCCAACAAAACTGGTTCAGGTGATTCATATTTAGACAATGTAGCGCAGGCTTGTTTCATACGCTCAATCGCCCAAGATAAGTTCACCGCCGTCGGCCTTGAGCTTGCCAGTCTTTTTAGTGCTGGTTCCACAGCTTCTTGCCAGTTTTCACCTGCACTGAACCAGGCTTCTCTTGCCGCTAATACCACAGCATAAGC
Source organism: Methylophaga sp. UBA2513 (assembly GCF_002341285.1). NCBI lineage: Bacteria > Pseudomonadati > Pseudomonadota > Gammaproteobacteria > Thiotrichales > Piscirickettsiaceae > Methylophaga > Methylophaga sp. UBA2513. Next base: position 58,079 of record NZ_DDNT01000005.1, read on the forward strand.
CGCAGTGACACCAATAGCCGGCGCTCCCCGCACCACCATTAATTTAATGGCTTCTGCCACGGCATCAGAATCATGGTAAGTCAACCAGTTCTCGGTATGGGGTAATACACGCTGATCAAGCAAATGGAGTTGTTCATCACGCCATAAGATGGGTTCAATTGTCTGTAATAATCTGGTCAAAACAAGCTCCTGTCATGCTTGATGAATCTTTGTTGTGATTAGTTTGTCATGATAAATGTTTAGAATAGGTTTTCATTCAGCTCAACGGTATAATCGAAGTCTATGGAAAATGTCGATCTGATCATCAATGCACGCTGGGTAGTTCCAGTAACAAAAGACCAAACCGTGTTAGAAAACCACGCCATCATTGTCAAGGATGCACGTATTGTAGCGCTTCTGCCACAAGAACAGGCAAAACAGCTTTATTCTGCAAATGTTATCCATGATCTCAGTGAGCATTGTTTGATTCCCGGTTTAATCAATAACCATGCGCATACACCCATGTCATTGTTTAGAGGCTTAGCGGACGACTTACCGTTGATGACCTGGCTCAATGAGCATATCTGGCCGGCAGAAAATGCCTTTGTCAGTGATGCCTTTGTTGAAGCAGGTAGTGCACTCGCCATCGCGGAGATGATACGTGGAGGCACGACCTATTTTAATGATATGTATTTTTTCCCCGATGCTACGGCTAGAATCGTGGATAAATCAGGTATTCGCGCCAGTCTGGGCATTGTTGTCATTGAGTTTCCTACAAACTGGGCCAGCTCAGTAGAAGAATATTTGCATAAGGGGCATCAACTACACGATCACTATCGTCACCACCCTCGAATCAACACCATTTATTCGCCGCATGCGCCTTACACTGTGGCAAACAAAACTCTGGAACAGATCATTACCAATGCCGAAGAAATGGATATGCCCATCAGTATGCATATTCATGAGACTGCCGATGAAGTTGCCCACAGTTTGAAGGAATATGGCGTAAGGCCGCTCGAGCGTTTGCAACACATCGGACTACTTTCTCCAAGGCTGCTTGCTGTTCATATGACACAGCTAACCTCCGATGAAATAAAGTGGTGCGCTGAAGCGGGTGTTCACATCGCTCATTGCCCTGAATCAAATTTAAAATTGGCTAGTGGATTTTGTCCGGTAGCTGAGCTGCATAAAAATGACATCAATGTCACTATTGGAACAGATGGTGCAGCATCTAACAATGATCTGGATATGTTTGCAGAAATGCGACAAACCGCTTTATTGGCTAAAGCCGTGGCGGGTGATGCAGCAGCCGTACCAGCACACGCGGCCTTAGAAATGGCGACGATAAATGCAGCAAAATCATTGGGAATGGAGCAAGAAATTGGCTCACTCGAAGTAGGCAAACAAGCTGATATCGTTGCTGTTCAGTTATCAGATATCGAAACACAGCCGGTTTATGATGTGGTATCTCAGCTGGTGTATGCCAGCAGCCGTGATAAAGTCACTGATGTCTGGGTGGCTGGTAAACAATTATTAAACTCACGCCAACTTCTGACATTGAATGAAACAAAAGTTATTCAAGACGCCCAACAATGGGCAATCAAAATAGGATCACAGAGTCAATGAGCCAAACTCAAGCAAATGTCGACTTAAATGAAGTAGCAAAATTTGATGCTTTAGCATCAAGTTGGTGGGACCTGGAAGGTCAATCAAAACCGTTGCATGATCTGAATCCAATTCGTTTAGCTTACATTGCAAAACGAACAACATTGTCAGATGCCAATGTTATCGATGTGGGCTGCGGTGGCGGCATCCTTTCTGAAGCTCTGGCAAAAAGTGGGGCCAATGTGACCGGTATCGACATGGGTGAGATGCCGTTGAATATCGCCAAACTCCATGCATTGGAAGCCGGGCTGACCGTTAACTATCAACATATCACAGCTGAAGAAATGGCTAGCCAGCAGCCTGAACATTATGATGTCGTCACCTGTCTTGAAATGCTGGAGCATGTCCCAGATCCAGCCTCTATTATTCAAGCATGTGCCGATATGGTGAAACCCGGTGGTGATGTCTTCTTTTCGACATTAAACCGTCACCCTAAAGCCTATCTTCTGGCGGTATTAGGAGCTGAATACGTTATGAAAATGTTGCCGAAAGGCACACATGACTACAAACGCTTTATTCGCCCAGCTGAATTATCTGCTTGGTGCCGACAAGCTGGGCTCAAGACCAAAGATATCACTGGAATGAATTACAATCCTCTGACTCGACAGTTTAGTCTTGGCAGCGACGTAAAGGTCAATTACCTCATCCACTGCAAAAAAATCTAATATGCCAAAATACGATGCTGTGTTTTTTGACCTGGATGGCACGCTGGTCGATACCGCCCCAGATTTAGCTTATGCACTTAATCAGGTACTAGCTGAACATCAAGCCCTCTCGCTTTCATTGGAAACCATCCGTCCAGTCGCGAGTGATGGAAGTCCAGGACTGATTAAGCTAGCTTTTGGCCTAACACCTGACGCTCCTGAATATCAGTCAATACAAGCACGATTTATTGAACTGTATCGTTTGCATATCACTCGTGAATCCAAGCTCTTTAATGGCATGGATAACGTTATTCAAACGATCGAAAAGACAGGTTCAAAATGGGGAGTGATTACTAACAAACCTGCATTTCTCACCGACCCTTTGATGCAAGCATTAAGCCTAAGTGGGCGGGCAAGTTGTATTGTCAGTGGAGATACCACAGCCCATAGCAAACCTCACCCAGATCCGATGCTATTTGCATGTAATGTAGCTAAGGTTAAGCCTGAAAACTGTTTATATATCGGTGATGCTCAGCGCGATATTGAGGCAGGCAATGTTGTGAATATGGACACGCTCATCGCCCATTATGGCTACTTAAAAAGTACTGATCGACCTGAAAGCTGGCAGGCCAAAGGCACGGTTTATAAACCGGAAGAAATCCTGAACTGGATTTAACTCTCACGTTATGGCATCGAATAAAGACTTGGTTGCAGCGTATGATTTTTGCTTAACACTTGCAAAGTCTCACTACGAGAATTTCCCGGTCGCCTCAGTTTTGCTTCCCAAGCGCCTAAGAAACCCCATTGCTGTTATTTATGCTTTTGCACGCACTGCAGATGATTTTGCTGATGAAGGCCATCTCACCAAAGCTGAACGGATAGCGAATCTACAAAGCTATCGCACAAATCTGACTGCAATAGATCACAGAAAATATACCGGCAATGATCCAATCTTTATCGCGCTTGATGATGTCATCACGAAGTTTCAGTTACCCATCTATTTATTTAATGACTTACTGTCAGCTTTTATGCAGGACGTTGTCAAAAAACGCTATCAAACGATGGATGATGTTCTGGATTACTGTCAACGCTCTGCTAACCCAGTTGGTCGTTTATTACTGCATTTGAATGGTCAGCCCACTCAACAGCAGTTGAGTGAATCTGATGCAATTTGCACATCTTTGCAGCTAGTTAATTTTTATCAGGATATTCTGCAAGATAAAGCAGAGAACGACAGAATATATCTTCCTCAACAAATGCTTGTCGAAGCAGGACTGACTGAGGATGACATTACTTCCACAAATAGCCGGAAATTAGCTCCCCTGCTTCGTCACCTATTTCAACAAACTATGAATACCATGAATGAAGGTATTGAGCTTGGTAATGCTATTCAGGGACGATTGGGCTGGGAAATCAGAGCAATGACTTTAGGAGGAATAGAAACATTAAACACATTAATGGCTCAAAATGATGACAACATTTTGAGTCGACCAAGGTTGACTCGCACAACACAACTTAAAGTTTTATTATTTAGTCTGTCAAAAAACTATTTGAAACGTCACTAAGATCTTATTTACAGATTCTCATAGCGGTTTGCATCGAACACACCGGCATCAATTGGATTTTGCTCTCGTTGCCATTGAGTGAAATCATGAAAGATTTGCCAAAACTTTGGATGTGTTCTACGCACACCCCAATTCTGAACTAAGGCATCAAATGCTTCTTCAGATTTCGCTTCCATTAACGATTTCTCAAAGACTTCCAATTCATCTGTTTCAATATCAAAGATAAAATTAGGATAACTACCAGCAATACCAGGATAGACCGTTAGACTGTCTTTTTCAGGCTTATAGCGTAATGACTCACCAAAAAGAAAGGCCACATTACTGTGGTAACGATTACGAATTAAAGAATATACTGTTCTTTCACCACCATGCTTCACTCGTATAAAAGTCAGTTCAGGTAAGAACTGAAGCCCCGACGTCTCCACAAATGAAGCGTTCGTTAATCGACTTAACCATGAATCAGCCTTTTGTTTCCAATCTGTCTGAGACATCCTGAAACAATGCTGATTTTGACAACGATTGATAGGATCATTTTCAGCCGCATTAACCTGACTAAACTGTGTCAAGAGTCTATTAGCCAGTTCGTTTTTAGTATCATCAGAGGAAAATGTCTCTTCCGTTCTGATATCAATATCAAGCGGCGCGTATGTGAAGTAAGTCTTTACCGCCCCCATTCCCTGATACCAATCATTTAAGACCGATTTGCGTTTGTCTCGTGGTAATAGTCGAAGAAAGTTATGCTCTGCCCCATTACGGATTAGGTCAAAGTAAAGCCGTGTTTGAAGCTGATGAGCTACATTGCCAAACAAATCAAAATTAACAACTAATTCATAATATGTTCGTTCAAACAGCGGAAAATCCATCCACCAAAGTGTTTGAGGAACCTGCCCGACCATGCCTCTGACAACACTGGCATTATCGAAGTGTCTGAACACAGTTAAAAAAGCATTGGTATTATCCCCGTCCCCATCCCAAATCGCTTTAGTCGAAGTCCAGTTTAACGGTGCATCTTGATAATGCTGATCTCGTAAAGATAAATAGGCATTGCGTTTATCTTTATATTTATCCCAGTTTTCTTTCGTTTCTGTCAGGTTATCATCTTGTCCAGGCAAGCCAAGGAGTGGCTCTACTTTTTTTCTGTATTTAGCATCTGTGATGAAAAGATCCTTGGCCGGATCTTGATACATGACCCAAAATTGATCACGAATGACATCTGTTGCTATTTGACCTCGACATACAGGACCGCGGATAAAAGTACGTGTGAAATATTCAGCATGATCAAGTAAGAATTGATAGCGTGCTTTTGCTGGTATAGCGGAAAAAGTAACAAAGGGATTAGCTCGAGCTTCGTAGTCGTAGCCAGGTAATATATCGACATCCCATTTATCAGTGAAAAAAAGTTTTTCTATATGCTTCTTGAGCTTGTCATCAAACAAAAGTGTTATATGCCGTTTATGAACAGTAATACCTTTGACTAATCTCAGTCGATAATAAATCGGATGTTCAGGCTCAGAGTTTGGTAGACGCGTTTTTACGATAGAAATTGGTTCACCAGGCGGTGAATAGGATCTGACCAGTTCAAAGAAATGTGTGTTGTCTTGCTTACCATCAAAGTAGAGATGAGCCAAAAATAAATGCTCATATAACCACCGACTAACCAGTTTACGTTGATTTGATGTTTGATTAAGATACGATTCCCATTCTTCTATGGACGAAATCTCATTTTTATTTAACTCAACCTGATCCTCAGAAACCTTAGCACCTTGATATAACCATCCGCTGATTGTTGAAAACTGATCATCTGTCAAACCTGATACTGCAAAGGGCATGCCTGTAAGAGGATAACTTTTTTCATACTCAGAAATGTTATCGACGGTAGGGCATTGGTTTTCGCGACGAATACTAATATCAAGTTCTTCTGGTAATTTACTATTGTCTTTAAATTGATGAGTTTTACCCAAAGCTAGCATTCGATATAACAATGACGCCTGAGCATTTTGACCAGAAAGTATTGAATAGAAACCAGCGTTACGCCATTCTTCTTCTGAATTGGCGTCTGTAAACAGCCTTGTCGGAACTATAGGCTCTTGCCTTGTTCCGTCATAAGCATTTAATTTTGTTGCACCACGTAGGAACCCCTCTGTTGATTCCATTTTCAATTGACAGGGCGCATCAAAACAGCCGTGACAAACGACGCATTTTTCCTCAATGATTGGTTTAATATCAGAAGCGTAATCAACATCTGTTGCGAGTGGAAGGGGAAGAGTACTATTGAATTCTAGCTCTTGGCTATCGTCTGAGCATGCTGTTATTAAGCAGGCGATAAAAAAGTAAATCAGTGTTTTGTACATCAATCGCCTTGCTTGATTTCAATATTATAAAAAGCATATTTTACTTCAATTTAGTGACAGACTGGTTAATGACTAAGATGTATTTTGGCTATATAGAAGATATAACAGACACTATTATTATTTCTAAGCTTTGTTTGAATAATAAATTCATAAATCCGAACATGATGCTTTGATAAAAATCTGGAGCTAGCACAGGATAAGTATATCTAAGTGCTAAGTTACCTATTTTTGAGATAACTACCTTGTTTGCAGAGCTAAGAGCAAATCACTTAACAACGACAAGTGACATCATTGACTTCATCTATAGAACATACTATTCACAGTTTACTAGGCAGCTTTAGAACCAACAAATGAGCCGTTATTGTGCAGTTTTGTGATGCGTCGCTACGGTCAAATAAACCTTCAAGCGTCAGAAGAGGCTCCGGATGGTCGTCCATAAAAACACCCAACTTATTTGTTATATCAATGGAATGGATGGACAGCATTCTGGCAAAGCAGGTGGTATTAACTGTCACCTATTCATGTAGATCATCTTTTAAACAGCAGGTAATTCAATGCCTGGCCGTTATTTACATGGATGTCATGTATGCCGATAACGCAGGAGCCGTTATCGGTGAACTACTTTGATGAAGTGCCTCCCTGCACTTCACCCTTCGGGCAGCTATCGCTGTCCATTTTTGTTCCTGACAAAAATGTCACATGGGGTGTTGCCATGTTCAGGTGAGGTCAATGCAAAACTATCAGATATAAAAAAAGCCCATCCGT
>NZ_DDNT01000017.1:0-11816 GCF_002341285.1 Methylophaga sp. UBA2513
AATTATTTGTGGGGATAGCTCAGGGTCAGAGTGTTTGATTTAACTTCATCAAGGGAGCCGTCAGTGCCTGACCTCTTGATTACACCCCCTTGATTACATTTTGTTTTCAGGACTGATAGCCCCCGCAGGCGCCTAAGCCATCCTATATAGTTGGCTAATTAAACACGCTACCTAACACAATAAACAAGAGAGAGTTGTCGCTAATGTCTAAAAACACATTTTCAGCCTTGCTAGTAGAGGATAAGGAGTCTCAAGCAAATATTACCAAACTGGAAAATGTGGATGCTTTACCGAATCAAGGTGGGGATCTTCTAATTCGCGTTACCCATTCTAGTTTGAATTACAAAGATGGGCTTGCTGTAACAGGTAAAGGCAAAGTGTTGAGGTCGTTTCCTATCGTTCCAGGAATCGATCTGGCTGGTGTGGTTGAAGATGCCGGTGAGAGCACAAAATTCAAAGCGGGTGACCAGGTTTTTGTCACTGGATGGGGTGTGGGTGAGCAGGTTTCCGGTGGCTATGCCGGGTTTGCCAAAGTTAAACCTGAATGGGCAGAGTTAATACCTGAAGGACTCAGTGCCATGCACTGCATGGCTTTAGGTACCGCTGGTTTTACGGCCATGCTAGCGACATTGTCGCTTGAAGATCACAATGTACTTCCCGACTCTGGACCAGTATTAGTGACAGGTGCCTCTGGCGGGGTGGGGTCCATCGCTATTTCGTTACTTGCCAAACGCCACTATAACGTCGTCGCCTCGACTGGCAGAATCGAAGAACAGGGAGACTATCTAAAGCGTCTTGGCGCATCTGAGATCATTCATAGAGAGGAATTATCGTCGCCAAGTGGCAGACCTCTGGACTCTGAACGTTGGGCTGGCGCGATTGATTCAGTGGGTGGTGAAACCCTCGCTAGTATTCTTCGTCAAACTCAGTACCGGGGCAGCGTTGCCGCCTGTGGTTTAGCCGGTGGAGCCAGTCTGCCGAGTACCGTGCTGCCATTCATACTGCGTGGTGTGAACCTGTTAGGCATTGATTCCGTTATGTGTCCGTCTTGGTTGCGAAAAAGAGCGTGGAGTCGTATGTCAGAAGACATCGATCTGAAGACCTTGGAACAACTGATTCAAGTAATTTCGCTTGATGCGGTTCCCGATGCTGCTCAGCAGATCCTTGCCGGAAAAATTCGTGGCAGAATCGTAGTGGATATGAGCTTGTAAATGCGATGATGCATGCAATAAACGGCGATACCAAAGGCTAACAGCCAGCGCCGTTAATCTCAGTGTTTCCAGGCCAGGATAAACCAAATTTCATAGCGAAATGAGGTCGTTTTCTAATTAACTCCAATGTCGGTTATTAAGCAGTGATGCTTCGTTTGTAGTCATAAATGCGTCAATGTATTTATGGCTAACATCGTCAACAAATTTTAATGAGATAACGCTACACTTAGCTAGATTAGTGGTGCGCAAGCAGTTTAAATATTTGTAATACATTGGAGGTATTTCTATGCTTACTGAACAACAACGGGCTGTTATCCCTCATCAATTATTAGTCTTTAACCTATTGGTTTTTAATCTGCTTATCCCAATAGGTTCATTGTTACTGGGAATGGAATTTTTATTGCTACCCATAGCCAGTGTCTGTTCCTTATCGATCAATTTTTATATTTGGTATCGGTCGAAACATGTTCATCAAACACCGCTGATTAATGCTCACTGGTATATCGTGTGGAAACGCTGTCGTATTGTTTTAATTGCCTACTGTATTTCAATTTCTATCGGTTTGGTGTGTGGACTGATGGCGTCATTTCAACATGACACACAATTACGTTCCATTATGATGATCGCGTTTATACGCATCGCGATTGTGCCTTCATTGCTGGTGGTGACGCCATTACTGATTTCATCAACCATTGCGATGAATAAGGTGAGAAGAGGTAAGCTAAAAGTCGCCGGTGTGGTGCCACAAGAAAGCGGTGTCTAACGTGAGAATCGTAAGATAGAGCCTTTATATTTCTCGCTGAGATAGTCTGTGTGTTCAGGCTTTATGTAATCGCTGGTGAAACCATAAGCTATCATTTCACGATCAAGTTTGTTTTTCCGGCCTCTGTCGGGATCTACCAAAATAACATCACAGTGCTGATTTGCATGGTTATGAATAAAGCTGGCTAAAAGCAGAACGTGCTCATCTTCATAAAGCAGATCGCTACCGATAATTAAATCAAACTTGCCGAGCTGACTGGTGTCATTTGCCCAGTCGACTTGTTCGAAAGCGATGCTTTTACCACTGTTCAGTTCTGTATTGCGATCAAGAAAGTGGCTGACTTGCGGATGGTAGTCTGTGGCGGTGATATCCGCCAGGCGTTCATTGAGTAATAAACTTGATAATGCCATGCCGCAGCCAATTTCAAGAATACGTTTATTTTTAATGTCGTATTTGAGCATATGATTGGCAAGCACTATGCTCGAAGGCCAGACAACGCCAAACAAAGGCCAGGTAGCTGAAGATATACCCATGTCATTGGCTTCACCTTCTGGATCACTAAACTGCTGCTTATCCCGAAGCGTACAAAGGTGGATATCCATATCACCGACCTCAATGGTCTGGTAACGAACACGAATAGGCTTGGTCATCATTTATCCTGAAAAGCAATGGGTGCTTGGTCAGTTATGTGTGATAAATGACAAAACGAGAATGACTCAGAATATAGTATTTTCCGGTAACTGCAAGTTTCTTATTTTAATTCAGTGATCTAGCGATTGTTCGTGTAAGACGATTACTGCACATGAGGTGAAAGTGAGGAGACAATAAAACAAACCCCATGACGCTATGTGTTAAGCGTACACAGGGTTTGTTTGACTGGGTTAATGTTGGGCTTCGATAAGGTGTGACTCTGCATGTTCCAGTGCCAGGTCGTAATCAAATTTCGCACCGGCTTCGATCAGATCGTCTAATTGAGATTTTGCATGTTCTTTGTTGATATGGTCTGAATTAATGACAGCGAGATAGGCGTAGGTGCCTGCCACTTCTTCTGGCGAGTCATGATGTGTGCCGCCACTATCAATTAGTTGAACCACATCGTGTATTGACCGAGCTTCTTTAATTTCAGTTGAAATCATCTCAACCTCCTATTTAATTAGCTGGTTTTTTAGTGAAACGCGATAGCGTTTATGAGTCAAGTTTACGCACTTAGGTTCACCCTTTTTTACAATGCGTGTGTATGAAAATACTGTTCTCAATCTGAAGTGAACTCGAGGTAGAGTGTGCAATTTACTGGTGGTGATTTATGTCGTTAAACGATATGGTTGAGACCTGTTTTTTTAAGTATGAGTGCATGAGCGATTTGATATGTCCTATTTAGATGATCCCAGAGTATTATTTGCGGCAGAACGTACCTTGCTTGCCTGGAACCGTACCAGTCTGGCTTTGATTGCCTTTGGCTTTGTTGTCGAAAGAGCAGGGTTGCTACTCGCTGTCATGCAGGGACAGCAAACACCACACACCACGTCATCAACATTTATTCTGGGGCTGGCGTTTATTCTTCTCGGGGCTGTATGTGCGCTCGTTTCTTCCTATCAATACGGAATCGTGCTGAAACAATTAAGCGAATCAGAAATCCCTGAAGGTTACAAAGCACGTTGGGGAATATTAGCCAATCTTATTGTGGCCATACTCAGCTTGGCTTTAGCCGTTTCCTTATTCAATGTGGCAAGTTAATGAAGCAAGCTACTTCTTATTGCAAGGGCGCTATCCTCGGTCTCATATCAGTGCTTTTTTATGTGGCGACCTCAATGCTAAGAATGTTTGTGGTGAGGAGGAGACGGTTTCTTTTAGCTGCGATATTAAGGCTAAATCAGTTTCAGTGTGTGTCACTAAAGAGGACACATTAGTTTATCGTTATGGCAAACCAAATCAGATTGAGCTCGAACTTCATGCACCAGTGCAATTTAGTTCAACAGCCTATAGTGGCGGTGGCGAAGGGCGTTTACGATTCTCAAATGGACGTTATGACTATATTGTCTATTCCGGCATTACCAATGGCGAATGGTTAGATGCTGAGGCGGGTATCAGAGAGAAGGTGGAGTTAGGCGGTATTTATGTGGTGAAAGACCAGCGTCTTCTGGCTGACCTCAAGTGCACGGCTTATTCAGATAAACATTATATTCATAACTTGCCTGAGCATGAAACAGAGCCCTTTATCTATTACGATTAGTTTTATTTGACCAGTGCGAGTGTGGACCCAGCGTAGTGGCATTAAAAAAGCCCTGCTCAGAGCGAGCAGGGCTTTTTTTATATGGCAGAAAAGTCGTGAGATTAGAGACCGATTTTTTTATGTTCACCCATCATGTCTGGCTCCACTTTGCCATCGGTGAATAGTTTAAATAGGCCTTTAATGCTTGGGTCTGAAATCCATACTTCCGCATCATCTAATTCAAAACGCATCATAAGTAGAGATGGATCCTCACGTCCTTGGTCATACCAGGATGCGGCCATTTTTGACCAGTATTTATCAATCACCGCCTCATCCGTTTCTGGCTTTAATACGCCACGGATGGATGCAAATACTTTGTTATCTTTACTCACAAAAGTCGCTTTCGCTGGTCCGCCTTCTGCTATTCGATTAGTTTTAGTCGTGTAAAACCAGAATTCACTATCGGCATTTTCATCTAATTGCGCTGTCATGGGCTCACTGTGTTGCAGCGAGTGATCCAGCCCGATCATCAGAAAAGGACTGTCACTCATCGCTTTCCACATGGTTTTTCGAATATCGTTACTCATCTATATCTCCTTGACAGTGGTAAATTCAAATTCAACTAAAGATAGCAATGCACATGTTTGTATAGTGTGAAATGCTTTTTATTCATGTCATTTGATTTTGCACACAGCTGCTCTTTAGATGAATCAACGCATTGATCAGTGCGACAACTGACTAAGGCTTTGATTCCAAGAAATGCTTAAATTTTTCAGAGAAGTAACTCACATGAGAAATGGCATTGTTTATGTGAGCTTAATTCTGGCTGCTATGAACAAATAATGTGTTCTGATGATGGAAAATGATATAGAGCCCCAACGCGATATTGATTGTCAGTCAGCATTCAAACTATTCAGTCTCGAACGTTTTCTATTGTGCGTATCAACACCAAGCTATAAGCCACGATTGAGTAGTTCTCTGGGCACTCATTGATGAAATACGTTACCAGTCTCAATATTTTTTAATCATTAAAACTAGGTCTACCTACCCACATATTCAGTAATGTATATAAGAATACGAATATTTATATGCAATATTGCATATGTAAGTCATGACGTATATCAGAGTGGATTTACTATTAGTGTTCAGTTTCAGACTTATTTATTAGGTTTTATCATTTATTTTTGGTATGTCATATTGTTTAAATATATATCGATTACCATATATTAAAAATTCGTTTATTGACCTTAATTAGGTCCAAGCCTGGAATAGAATGATGAGCCCAGTAGATTTTTATAAATGTATCTCCGATGAAACACGTTTACGTTGCATCTTATTGATTTTCAAACAGGAAGAATTATGTGTTTGTGAGTTAACGGAAGCATTAAATGAAATTCAACCAAAAATCTCCAGGCATTTAGCTCAACTCAGAAAATGTGGGCTTATACAGGATAGACGTCAGGGACAGTGGGTGTTTTATCGTATCAGTACTGACCTTCCTCTCTGGATGGTATCTGTCATTTCAACCACCCAGATACATAATCAGCAACTTATCGATGAGGACCTGCAACGATTACAACAAATGTCGGATCGTCCAGATAATCAAAAAAATTGCTGCGGATAACTTTTAAGAACGTCGTTAAATCATGAATACACATCCTATTACTTTTCTTCCCCTGCCTACCGGCGGGCAATTTATCTTTACACCATGTCCTGGCACTAAAGAGACTGACATAGAACAGGCTTTAGACGTTTTATATGATGCGGGAGCAACATCTGTCATAACGGCTTTACCCGATCATGAGATTGTGGACTTAGGTGTGCCTGACTTGGGAATGTTGATCCAGAAGAAGGGGATGCACTGGTTTCAGTTACCCATCGAAGATGATATGTCTCCAGGTGCTCTTTTCTTAACGAGATTTTCTCAGGTCAAAACTGAGCTAATTAAACTGTTAGAGAATGCATCGACCATTGCTATTCATTGTCGTGGTGGTTCGGGTAGAACAGGACTGATCGCCGCCATACTTTTACTGGAGATGGGTATGGAGTGGAAAGAGGTTAAGGAGCTTGTTCAGTCTGTGAGACCCCGTGCTTTAACAGCAACGACACATCTAAATTTCTTAGAAACATACTACGCAATTAAGGATTAAACATGACAATCAAAGTCGGTATTAATGGGTTCGGTCGAATTGGTCGCTTAGCATTACGGGCTGCATTTGATTGGGATGATATTGAGTTTGTTCAGATTAATGATCCTGCTGCAAATGCAGACACATTGGCTCACTTACTCAACTTCGACTCAGTTCAAGGTACTTGGCAGCATGAGGCGATGTCTGAAGATAATGTCATTCACATCAATGGTAAACACATCATCTGTAGTCAGAATAAAAGCATCGCTGATACTGACTGGTCATCCTGTGATGTTGTCATTGAAGCCAGTGGCAAAATGAAAAGCAAGGCCATCCTCCAAGATTATTTGAAACAAGGTGTAAAGCGTGTCGTTGTGACGGCGCCCGTGAAGGAAGAGGGCGTATTAAATGTCGTGATGGGTGTCAATGATGATAGTTATGACAAAAACCAACATCAAATTGTGACAGCCGCTTCCTGCACAACAAACTCTCTTGCGCCTGTGGTTAAAGTTATTCACGATAAGTTAGGTATTAAACATGGCTCTATAACAACCATCCATAACATTACCAATACCCAGACGATCATTGATGCACCGCATAAAGACTTACGTCGCGCACGATCATGTGGCACTAGCTTGATTCCAACAACAACAGGTTCAGCAACGGCGATTACAGAAATTTTTCCTGAGTTAAAAGGGCGTCTTAATGGGCATGCTGTTCGGGTGCCGCTAACCAATGCCTCGCTAACAGACTGTGTGTTTGAGGTTGAGCGTGCAACAACAGCTGATGAAGTCAACCGTTTATTAAAAGAAGCGGCTGATGGAGAGCTGAACGGTATTTTAGGTTATGAACAGCGCCCTCTGGTATCGATAGATTACAAAGGTGACCCGCGTTCAAGCATTGTTGATGCCTTATCCACCATGGTCGTCAATCACACGCAGGTAAAGATTTATGCCTGGTATGACAACGAGTGGGGCTATGCTAACCGTACTGCTGAGTTAGTACGTTTGGTTGGTCGCCAGGATTGGGAGTAATCATCAATGACAGCCTTGGCTAAGCTATCTGACGAGATTCGCCAGTATCTTATTATCACCACAAACTACTGGGCTTTTACCTTAACTGACGGTGCATTACGCATGTTAGTGGTATTGCATTTTTATAGTTTGGGTTACAGCCCGTTGCAGATCGCCATGCTCTTCTTGTTCTACGAGATTTTTGGGGTAATCACTAATCTAGTTGGAGGCTGGCTCGGTGCACATATTGGCCTGAATAAAACGATGAATATCGGGCTACTGCTGCAAGTTGTTGCCTTATCTATGCTACTTGTGCCGAGTGAATGGTTAACTGTTATTTGGGTGATGGCGGCACAGGCCTTATCCGGTGTCGCCAAAGACTTAAATAAAATGAGTGCCAAAAGTGCCATCAAGTTACTGGTGCCAAAAGAGGAAAATGGTCAGCTCTATAAATGGGTTGCTGCCTTAACCGGGTCAAAAAATGCATTAAAAGGGGTCGGCTTTTTTCTCGGAGGCGGGCTGCTCACGCTGATTGGATTTAAAGGGGCGGTCTTAGTGATGGCCCTTGGATTAATGATGGTTTGGATATTTAGTCTGTTTTCTCTTAAACAAGAGCTTGGCAGAGCTAAAAATAAGCCTAAATTTAGTCATGTTTTTTCTAAAAGCCAGTCAGTTAATGTGCTTTCTGCCGCCAGAATGTTTTTGTTTGGCTCACGGGATGTCTGGTTTGTTGTGGCCTTACCTGTTTATTTATCCACCAGCTTTGGTTGGGATCACTGGTATGTAGGCGGTTTTTTGGCTTTATGGGTGATAGGTTACGGCGCGGTACAAGGGTTTACACCTAGATTAACGACCCGCTCTGAAAAAAGACTTCCAGATGGCAAAGATGCCTTGTTTTGGGCGCTCGCCTTAAGTTTAATTCCAGTAATGATCGCAGTCGCACTGACCTATAACTGGCATAAAGAGCTGGTACTGATAGTGGGGCTGATGATCTTTGGTGTTTTATTTGCCATTAATTCAGCTTTGCATAGTTATCTGATTGTCAGTTATGCAGGTGAAGACGGCGTATCACTTGATGTCGGCTTTTATTACATGGCAAATGCCATGGGCAGGTTAATAGGTACGGTGCTTTCAGGCTGGCTCTACCAGTCTTATGGTTTAGGGTTTTGTTTATGGGTGTCTGCTTTATTTATCGTCATAACAGCCGTGATATCACTGTATTTACCCAAACATAAACGAGCAAATGCCAGTATTTAACATCAGAGAACGCACATCATAATGTAGAAGTGTGATCGGGTAAGGATTAAAAGGGACTTTTTATTTTAGAGTGTCGTTTTATAGACGCTCAAGTTTGTCTCTTCACATAGAAAAGACAGTTTCTCTCCTATAGTTAGCCAACGAACTATTTGATGACTTTGTTATCAAACTGATCATCTGGACAACAAAGGAGGAAGTATATGAATGACTTATTCAGTCCTGTGAAGATGGGCTCAGTGGAACTCAAAAACGGCATTTTTATGGCCCCACTGACACGAAACAGAGCCCATGATGATACGGATATCCCCAATGATCTCGCCATCACATACTATTCACAACGTGCCAGTGCTGGTCTCATCATTGCTGAAGGCACGCAAATCAGCAAGATGGGTAAAGGTTATATCAAGACTCCTGGTATTTACTCTGACGAACAAGTAGCAAAATGGAAAGAAATCACGGATGCCGTTCACGACAAAGGTGGAAAGATTTTCTTACAACTCTGGCATGTTGGCCGAATCAGTTATCACTCGGTACTCCCTGAAGGCGAGCAACCTCTAGCCCCATCAGCTATTCGCGCTGAAGCGCAAACATTTGTCGATGGGCAGATGGTGGATGTATCTGAGCCACGAGCCATGACCGCTGATGATATTAATAATCTGATTGAAGAATACAAAACAGCTGCTTGTAATGCAGACAAAGCGGGCTTTGATGGCGTAGAAATTCATGCTGCCAACGGATATCTGTTGAATCAGTTCATCTGTGATAGCAGTAACCAGCGTACCGATAATTATGGTGGTTCCGTTGAGAACCGTATTCGTCTGGTTGATCAGGTGGTTGAGGCTGTGCTTGAAGTGATGGATGCTGGCCGCGTTGGTATTCGATTGTCACCCACTGGAACTTTCAACGATGTTAGTGATAGTGATCCACTCACTACATACAGTGCGCTGATCAAACAGCTTAACGAGCATAAGTTAGCTTATGTCCATATCGTTGAGCGTTTTCCTGGCATTGATGTAA
The DNA here is from genome assembly GCF_002341285.1 of Methylophaga sp. UBA2513. Taxonomy (NCBI): domain Bacteria; kingdom Pseudomonadati; phylum Pseudomonadota; class Gammaproteobacteria; order Thiotrichales; family Piscirickettsiaceae; genus Methylophaga; species Methylophaga sp. UBA2513. Next base: position 9,600 of record NZ_DDNT01000017.1, read on the forward strand.
GTAATGAAGACTTATACATCGTTGAGCAGATAATCAAACAGTGGCAGGGCTTTTACATTGCCAATGGTGACTACAATCTGCTGACAGCACAGGATGCGGTGAAAAGCCAACGTGCTAATGCTGTAGCGTTTGGTCGTCAATATATTGCTAACCCGGATCTGGTGGCACGCCTCAAAGCCGGCGCTGCACTGAACACGCCTGATCAAAATACTTTCTATGGTGGTGGTGCTGAAGGCTACACCGATTATCCATTTCTGGAGGATGCTCGTTAATTTTCAATCTGCAATCAACGCAAATTTTCTTACTATCAAAGAGGATAAAACATGACACAAGCAGAATTGAAAACAACCGCTATTTCTCGTCAAACAATTGATACCTATAACCCTGCCACAGAAGAGGTGTATAAAACCTACTATCTGCATACCAAGCAGGAAGCAGAAGCGTTAATTGATGATTCTCATAAAGCCTTTCAGCACTGGAGAGACACCTCACTTGAAGAGCGTGCCAGCATTATCAAAAAAATCGCTGAATTGCTCCGTCGTGACAAAGCTAAATTAGCTCAAATGATGGCTAAACAAATGGGTAAACCCTTAGCACTAGGCGAAGGCGAAGCCGAGCAGTGTGCTGCTATCTGTGAATATACCGCTGAGCATGGCATTGACGCTCTGGCTGATGAAGAGCGTGACATCGCTGTGGGTAAGAAAGGCATTATTACCTATCAGCCTGAAGGCGTGATCTTAGGCATGCAGCCTTGGAATTTCCCGCTTTATCAATGTATTCGCTACAGCATTGCGGTGATTATGGCCGGTAATACGACAGTGTTTAAGCATGATGAGTCCTGCTTTGAAACAGCAGAGGCCATTCAGAAGATTTATGAAGAAGCGGGTTTACCCAAGGGCGTATTTAGCTGCCTATTTGTTGATGGTGAAACGGCAGATGAATTGATTGCTCATCCTCATATTCGGGGTGTGACGTTTACAGGCAGTGCGCGTATCGGTCGACTGATTGCCAAAATTTCTGGTGAGCATCTGAAGAAAAATGTACTGGAACTGGGGGGGAGTGACGCCTATATCGTTTTGAAAGATGCCGATATCGATCTGGCAGTCAAAACCTGCGTTCAGGGCCGTGTCATGAATAGTGGTCAAACCTGTATTGCAGCGAAACGGTTTATTATTGAAGCCCCTGTTTATGAAGAGTTCAGAGATAAATATGTCGCGGCAATGAAGCAACTGACCTTTGGTGACCCAACCAATAGTGATCATGATATGGGACCATTGGCACGTGTTGATCTGCGTGACAAGCTGCATCAGCAGGTTCAGGAGTCGGTGATGAAAGGGGCCACATGCTTATGTGGTGGTGAAGTACCAGATCAAAAAGGTGCCTATTACCCAGCCACGGTATTGGAAAACATCCAAGCTGGTAGTCCGGCGTATGACGATGAGTTATTTGGCCCGGTGGCTGCGTTATTCAAAGTCGCTGATGAAGCTGAAGCCATTGAGCTTGCTAATGACCACCGATATGGCCTTGGTGGCGGCATTTTTTCTAAAAATGAGGAGCGTGCTATACGCATTGCCCGTGAAGAGCTTGATACGGGCATGGTGAACATTAATGGTTACGCTGGTCCTCAAGCCAATATGCCTTTCGGTGGTGTCAAAGAAAGTGGCTATGGACGTGAACACGGTGGCTTTGGTGTAAAAGAATTTGTGAATGTTAAATCGTTATTTGTTGCATAAACCACTGACTGCATCAGATTGAAAGGAATGAATCCCGGACCAGCTTGTTGGTCCGGGATTTTTTTATCACACGATGTTGCTTGAGTTAATGCACAGTGGCTGGTGACCCCACCTCTGATCTTGCTGGTTTTTGAATTAACAGCACCATCGGTAACATGGCGAATGCAGCCAGTCCCGACAAAATAAAGGCATCCTGAAACGCTAACATTGAGGCCTGAGCCATGACTTCATTCGCTAAAACCTTGGCCCCCATCCCAGTGTCAGGAGACAGACCTAAAGGTGCTAAATACTGAGAGACAGCTGGGTTAAAAGGCGTAATCTGCTCTGTCAGAATGGCATAGTGAAGATTGGTTCTGCGAGCAAGCTGCCACCCAATAATGGCGATACCGACTGATGAACCAAGCGAACGCATCACACTATATATGCCAGAAGCTTCATCTTGTTTTTCTGAGGAAATATTCTGTGTAGTGGTCAACTAATTCCG
>NZ_DDNT01000009.1:0-36349 GCF_002341285.1 Methylophaga sp. UBA2513
TCATGTAAACCTGTTTTCAGATTCACACCGTTTGACCAGTTAACCACTGGATCGTATTTTTCAGCGACTAACAGTTCGCCAGTTACGCGGTCCATGGTGTAACCAAAACCGTTACGGTCAAAGTGAACGGCAGTTTTACGCATTTTGCCTTTCAGTTTTTGGTCAACAAGCACAACTTCGTTAACACCATCATAATCCCACTCATCGTATGGTGTCATTTGGTAAACCCATTTCGCCATACCGGTGTCTAAATCACGACCCCATAGAGACATTGACCATTTGTTATCACCAGGACGTTGAACCGGGTTCCAAGTTGATGGGTTACCGTTGCCGTAGTAGAACATGTTCAAATCAGGATCGTATGAATACCAACCCCAAGTTGTACCACCACCAATTTTCCATTGGTCACCTTGCCAAGTTTTCAACGATGAATCTTTGCCAACTGGTTTCAGCATAGAAGTGGTTTTTTCTGGGTCAACTAACATTTCATCATCAGGACCCGTGCTATACGCTTTGTATTTCACGTTACCATCTAAGTCATAAGCTTGAACGTAACCACGTACACCAAACTCACCACCTGAGATACCGACGATGATTTTATCTTTAAATACGTGAGCCGCTGCTGTGCTGGTCGCACCACGTTTTGGATCATCACGTTTGTCAGACCATGCAACACTACCATCAGCTGCATTCAGAGCGACCAGAGTTGTATCCGCTTGGTTCAGGAAGATTTTACCGTCTGCATAGCTTAAACCACGGTTAACTGTGTCACAGCACATAACAGGTACAGTTTCATCGTAGTTTTGTTTTGGTTCATATTTCCATTTGATCGCGCCATCGTTGTTTAAATCCAACGCAAACACGATGTTTGGAAATGGTGTGTGAACGTACATAGTGCCGTCGATAACTAAAGCATTACCTTCGTGACCACGTAAAACACCCGTTGAGAAAGACCATGCCATGTTTAAATCTTTAACATTGTCTTTGTTGATTTGAGTTAATTCAGAGTAACGTTGGTTGTTGTAGTTACCTGCTGGCATTACCCAGTTGTTTTCGTTTTGTTGCATTTGCAATAGCTCATCAGCAGCAGCCAAACCTGGTACAGCTAATGTCATCATTGCGATTGATAAAGTTTTCAGCTTCATAAAGTTTTCCTCTTTATTGCTTTCTAGTTATATACGACACGAAAGTTGTTCAGTGTTGAACCTCATGCGTAGGGCAACAATAATCTCGAAGAAAACGTTAGTCAAGCATATTTCCCATCTTTTTTATGATAATTTACTTATAACTTTCGGGAATTTTTTCCCGAAAGCCTAAGTGAATGAAATTCCTATCTTTTTCCCTTTTGCCTGATCATGAGTCCTGATTATTGATCCAGTCGATAGCGAACTCAATTGCAGCCAATGTGCGCTCACGACCAAGCAATTCCAGTGTCACATCCAAGGAAGGAGACACAGTATTCCCTGTGATTGCCACCCTGATAGGCTGGGCAACTTTCCCCATGCCGACTTCATGCATGTCTGCACAGGCTTTTATTTCTGTATGAATAGGCTCAGCCAACCATTCTGATAAAGCTAATAATCGTGATTGCATATTTTGAAGCAGAGGCAAACTAGCCTGATTCAAGTTTTTCTTAGCTGCTTTTTCGTCAAAACTGCTGACTTTGTTATAAAAGAATAGGCTGCTTTCCGCCATTTCAACCAGCGTTTTTGCTCTTTCCTGATAAAGCACGGCAATTTTTTCAAGACTAGGGCCGACAGAAATATCAACTTTATGCTGCTGCATATGCCAGGCAAGGTGATCAGCAATATGAGTTGGAGTGCTATTTTTGATGTATTGCTGATTTAACCACAATAATTTCTCTGTATTAAAACTTGACGCTGCCTTGTTGACATCTTCAATGTCAAAAAGCTCAATCATTTCTTGTATTGAAAAGATTTCCTGATCGCCGTGTGACCATCCCAGTCTGACGAGATAGTTTAGTAAAGCTTCGGGGAGATAGCCTTGATCACGATAACTCATCACGCCAACAGCACCGTGTCGTTTTGAGAGTCTGGCCCCATCATCACCAAGAATCATCGGCACGTGAGCAAACTTAGGCGGCTCTGCCCCCAGTGCTTTGAAGATATTGATCTGTCTGGGTGAGTTGTTGAGATGATCATCACCACGGATAACATGGGTCATCTGCATATCCATATCATCGACCACAACCGTGAGATTGTAGGTCGGTGTGCCATCGGGACGGGCAATAATCAAATCATCTAATTCAGCGTTTTTAAACTCAACATTGCCACGAATCATATCTCTGACGATGACACTACCAGTCGTGGGATTCTTAAAGCGGATAACCGGTTCAATACCGGGTTTAGGCTCAGTTAATTCCCTGCAACGGCCATCATAACGAGGCTTTTCTTTGTTGGCGCGTTGCTGCTCACGCATCTCTTCCAGCTCATCTTTCGAGCAATAGCAGTGATAAGCATCACCCTGCTCCAGGAGTTGTTGAATGATTTCTTTATAACGGTCAAAGCGCTGCGTTTGATAAAACGGCCCTTCATCATAATCGAGCCCTAGCCATGACATCCCATCAAGAATGGCTTGCACAGATTCAGCCGTAGAACGTTCAAGATCCGTATCTTCTATGCGAAGTACAAATCGACCACCGTGTTTACGGGCATAAAGCCAGGAAAACAGAGCTGTCCTCGCCCCACCAACGTGTAAATAACCTGTTGGACTTGGAGCAAAACGGGTACGTATAGTCATGTTAGAAACTCTCAACTAGGTAGGTTCAATAAAGGCAGTATTGTAACAGTTGAACATCGATATATCGCGGTTCAGACATTCCTAATCTGAATCTAATTTAATTGTCTACATGCCAATTTTATTCGCACACTAGGAAAGCCCAGTCTGACTGGCGAAGGAAATATCCTTTTTGTACAAACTTTTAATGATGATTAGCCGCTGCCAAACCAGGAACTTTTCCCATACAATACATTTCAAAAAACATAAAATAACAACAACTTCTTATTGGGGAGAGAGAAATGTTTAGTCGATTATCAACGATCACTTTTGCAGGATTAGTACTCATTCTAAGTAGTCATTCCATCTGGGCTGCCACACCAGAAGAGCCCGTATGGCCAACGCTGAAACAAACTTACTTCGGTGACAGGACTATACAGGATGAGGCGGAAGATATATTAAGCTTGGAAGCACCAAAACGTGCTGAAGATGCAGCCATTGTGCCCATCACCATAAAATCGTTAAAACCGCAATCGCAGGATAACTATATTGAGAACATCTATATCTTTATAGATAACAATCCAATGCCTTACTCTGCAAAATTCCATCTTTCACCTGAGCTAGGTAATGTCGATTTATCCACACGCATGCGGGTCGATCAATATACCTATGTCCGAGCTGTCGCTGAAATGAACGATGGCAGTTTATACATGGTGTCACGTTTTGTTAAAGCTTCCGGTGGTTGCAGTGCACCCGCTGGCAAGGATGCCGCCGCCGCATTAGCTCGGCTAGGTAAAATGCAGTTGCGAATGCGTCAACCGAGTGTCGGTGAGCCCGTTCAGGCTCAGATGATCGTTAGCCACCCTAACTACAATGGGCTGCAATTTGATCAAAAAGCACGTAAATATATTCCGGCTCATTACATCGATAAAATGAATATCAGCTACAACGGACAAACACTGATTACGGTGGATGCCGGTATTTCGATGAGTGAAGATCCAAGCATACGATTCACATTCACTCCTCAAAAGCATGGCAAGCTAGAAGCAAAAGTACATGACACAAAATCTCAAGAATTTAAAATAGAAAAAGAGATCTGATTTTTAATGTTTGAAACAAAAAAGGCCGCTTGAGCGGCCTTTTTTTAACTAAATAATAGTCATCTTAGTTATGGATGCGACATTCTTTATAAGCAGCTTGATTCACTTCTTCGAACAGTTTTAAGCCCTTTTGAACACCTTTATCATCTCTGAATTCAGCACCTTTATCTGCAGGCATGTTTTTGTACATAAAGCCAGTACTGATATCTTCGAATTCCTTTTCAGTAAAGGCTTCCGCTAACTTATCTACAACACATGAACATTTATGAACTCCCTCATAAACATTCATTTTTGAATTCGCTTCCATACAATCCATGACGAAATGCACACGGGTAACCGTAGAAAAATCATTGGACATTGCCATTGTTGGCAATAAAGCCAAACCAGTAGCAAACAATGCAGCAGCTCCAGCAATCTTCATTCATTCTCTCCTATATTTTATTATTCATTTGTTCGGATGAGTTAAGACTCAACCTTCAAACCTTTAGTTCCACTTATCCTGATTTTGATACAGAATTGAATAGACATACTACATGAATTCTTCATAATCTTCTGCCATCACGGCGCGGTAAAAAAACGCTTTATTTTCACACAAGACCAACATCAGGTAGAATTTCAACCTCACTAAGACACTAATAAACACAGGCGGGAGATAGCCAAATGAAAAAATTGTTATTGCACTTGGATACAGATCCAGTTGCCAGCACCTTCGACCAAGCAGTGGCTTATGATGCTGGTGTCGATAACATCATTGCTCATGGCGGCGCCACACGTGACAATGTCACACCACATGTTCACGGAATGATTTTTACCCGTGGTGGAAAAAACCTGAAAAATAGCGCTATTTTCATCGGTGGCTCAAATGTGCCTGCCAGTGATCTTGTCGGTAAAGCTGTAAAAAAAGCATTTTTCGGTCCTGTCAGCGTATCGGTAATGCTCGATCCAAATGGCTCGAATACAACAGCTGCTGCCATCGCTCGTAAAGTGCTTACTGATTATGATGTCAAAGATAAAAATGTCGTCATTCTTGGCTCCGGTCCTGTAGGCCAGCGCACGGCTTTGTACATGCTCAGAGAAGGCGCAAAAAAAGTGACGCTGACTTGTCGTAGTATGGAAAGAAGTAAAGCCACGGTCAAAGAAATGAAAGAGCACTACGGTGTCGATGTCATGCCAGGCGAAACACGAAGTGATGAAGCTGTTAAACAAATCGTATCTGATGCACATGTGGTGATTGCTGCTGGACCAGCTGGTGTCTGTGTTGTACCGGAAATGGCACTGGCCAATAACACCTCAATTAAAGTAGTCGCTGATGTTAACGCTGTCCCACCTCTGGGTGTTGCCGGCATGGAAGTCATGGATAACGGTGTCGAGAAAAATGGCATGCGTTATTACGGTGCAATTGCTATTGGTAACTTTAAAATGAAAGTTCATCGTGGTGCTATTGCCTCACTCTTTGAAAGCAATGATGCCTTCCTAGATGAAACCACAATTTACGATATAGCCTGCAAGATTGATAACGAACAGTGAAACAAAAAACTGCTGAAGCGGAGAGCCTAACGGCAATGCCAACTGTCACCGTTCAGGCTCCAGCCAGGCTTCATCTTGGATTTCTTGATTTAAATGCTGAAATTGGTCGCAAATTCGGTAGTATCGGACTTGCTATCAACAGCCACCACACAATCATTAACATATCCCCCGCTGAAAATTTCAATATTCAAGGCGCATATGTCACTGACAATATGCGATTGAAGATAAATCAAATATGTACGCTGTTTTATGAAAAGTTGGGGCAACATGTGCCCCATGCCAACCGTAGCGTGGCTATTTCTGTTAATTCAGCTATCCCAGAACATTCAGGACTAGGCTCGGGAACACAACTCACTCTTACTCTCGGCGTCGCACTTGCGAAGTTTCATGGTTTATCCATTGATACGCCATTGCTTGCCAAAGAGTTGGGGCGTGGCAAACGTTCAGGAATTGGTATTGCTACTTTTGATCATGGCGGATTTGTGATTGATGGTGGCCTTAAGCCTGAGCAAACTGTCCCACCTGTTCTTGCTCAGCTTAACTTTCCTGAGAAATGGAAAATTGTGTTAGTGATGGATCCAAATCATCAAGGTATTCATGGCAGCGCTGAATTGCAGGCATTTAAACAACTGCCCGTGTTTCCTCAGGAAAATGCTCGTATTATCAGTCATATGACGTTGATGCAGCTATTACCTGCGCTCATTGAACAATCCTGTGATGTATTTGGTAAAGCCGTAACAGATATTCAAGCGTTAATTGGCGATCATTTTGCCCAAGCACAAGGTGGCCGATACACCAGTAAACGTGTCGAAGCCTGTCTATTGCAGGCCCAAAAATGGGGTCATACAGGCATTGCTCAGAGCTCTTGGGGCCCGACAGGATGTATATTAGTCGAAAGTGATGATCAGGCAGAGCAGCTGATAAAACAGCTTGAGACATTTGCTAAAACGACTTTTTCTGAGGATGAGGCACCCGTTTTTATTCAAACATCTGCAGATAATCATGGCGCAGTTGTTGAATCCTCTATGTAACTGTGGCTATTATCATATTCCAGCCGTAATTTGATTATTATAAGGATTAATTATGTCCAAACGTTCGATTATTCACATGCTTAACCCAATGAAGCACAACAGTCCCTTTGACATTAACATGGCACTAGATGCGGGTTACGATGTATTGATTCCATATTCACATGTTGAGTTAAACGAAGTTGCAGGCCTAACTCAGGATGCTATTTTTTCACGTGGCCCTTCAGGTGTGAAAAAAACCGGCATGTTCATCGGTGGACGTGATATCGGATTGGCTATGGACATGTTGGAATCGGCTAAAAAATCCATGGTTCCTCCTTTTGAAATTTCAGTTTTTGCTGATCCAAGTGGTGCTTTCACTACTGCTGCAGCCTTGGTGGCTTGTGTCGAACGTGAACTGAAAAATAAATTTAAACAAGAATTAAAAGGCGCTAAAGCCGTTGTCTTCGGTGGAACCGGACCAGTGGGTATTGCCACAGCCGTTATTGCTGCCCTTCAGGGTGCAGAAACGGCCATTGTTGATCACTTCTCTATTGATACTGCACTAGAGTTTGCTGCAGAAGCCAAAAAACGCTATGACGTTGATTTACGAGGCACGACAGCGGCTTCTGATGCTGATAAAGCCCGTTTATTGTACGACGCAGACATCGTTTTCTGTGCTGCTAAAGCAGGGGTCCAGGTACTGAATGCATCTGTTTTACGTGATGCGACTAAACTCAAAGTGGCTGGCGATGTTAATGCCGTGTCACCACTGGGTATCGAAGGTGTTAAATTGATGGACTTTGGCGCACCGTTGACACATGCCACTAATTCACCTGATGCCGTTGGTATTGGAGCATTAGCTATTGGTGATGTTAAATACAAATTACAGCAAGCACTGCTAAGAGAGACATTAGAGTCAGAAAAACCTGTTTATCTTGATTTCCGTAATGCCTTCGATGGTGCGCGTAAATTAGTCTAATTTAATACAACGATGGATGAAGAGCGGTTACCACTTCTCATTTTTGGTCAAACAGCTCGCTTTATTGCACAGTCAGCGGCTCAGCTTGGATACCCAACCTGGGTCGTTGACTGTTTTGCAGATAGAGATACACAAAAAGTTGCTGATCGATGTATCCGTATCCCTCCCCTAGAACTGCTTTCCATAGAATCCATACTCACATCTTTTGAACTAATTACCCAACAACAGCGCTGCCTGCTGATTTTTTCTACTGGCATTGAACGCTTCTATGAACTCTTAAACTGCTTGCCCACACATATCCAAATTCTTGGTAATGATTTTCAAGTATTAGATAAATTAAGATCACCACAACGCTTTTTCCCTCTACTTCAACAACTTGACATTCCTTTTCCAGAAACCCATTGGGTTCAGGCTTTTGATAAAAAGAAAAAACGTTGGATAACGAAAGACCTAATGAGCAGTGGCGGTATACATATTCAAGATACGGATATAACTAACTACACAGCTCGTCATCTTATTTTTCAGGAATATATCAATGGCAGGTCAGGCTCAGTCAGTTTTCTTGCTGACGGTGAGTCTGTGTTCATCTTTGGGTTTAACGAACAGATACACCACACAGAAACATTTCAGCTACAGCAAATCATTAATCACTTTGATATCAGCCAGTCTTCTAAAGCAACTCTTGCTAAGGCACTAGAAAAGCTTGTAACAGCAATTAGTTTTCGCGGTTATGGCAGTCTCGACTTTATGATTGACGAGTTAGCTAATATTTATATCCTTGAGCTGAATCCAAGACTTTCCGCTTCGGCGGAGCTTTACGCCAATAATACGGATATGTTGCGTTGGTATATTCAGGCTTGTGTTGAGAAATTATCTGCTGAAATCCAACAGCAAAATAGTGAAATGACGAACGTTACCAGTCTCTCATACCTTTTTGCAGATAAAGCATTATTCGTAAAGAGCGAGGCAACGTGGCCTGTTGAGACTCGGGATATTCCCCACGCCAGACAGAAGATTCAGCCTGGCGAGCCTGTGTGCACAGTACTTGTTGAAGCTCAATCACATCTGGATTGCGATAATAAACGTCATCAAGTGGAAACTGAGATAAGGAAAAATTGTCTTTGTTCTGCTTGAAAATAGCAGTGTCTCAACCCATATTAACGATGACTTATTAAGACAGGATCACATGCATGAAACGCATACTACTTTTTCTTGGTACAAATATCGCTGTACTCGCCGTTCTCAGCATTACAATGCGACTGCTTGGCATAGATAGCCTTTTAGACGAACAAGGCGTCGGTCTGGATATGAATGCCTTGATTATTTATGCCGCCGTAATCGGCTTCAGTGGCTCGATCATCTCCCTGCTTATTTCAAAATGGACGGCAAAACATCTGACAGGGGCTCAGGTCATTGAACAACCTAAAAATGAGACTGAACGATGGTTGCTAAGTACCGTTACCCGCCTGGCGCAACAAGCTAATATTGGTATGCCTGATGTGGCTATTTATAACTCACCACAACCGAACGCGTTTGCCACTGGTGCCAATAAAAATAATGCACTAGTGGCTGTCAGCACGGGTTTGATGCAGTCCATGACTCAAGATGAAGTGGAAGCCGTTCTCGCCCATGAGGTCAGCCATATAGCCAATGGGGATATGGTGACTATGGCTTTAATACAGGGTGTAGTGAACACGTTTGTCATTGTTCTATCACGTGTGATTGGACATCTCGTTGATCGTACAGTCTTTAAAGTAGAACGAGGTCATGGCCCGGCATTCTGGATTACTTCCATCATCGCAGAACTGGTACTGGGTATTCTGGCTAGCATAATCGTGATGTGGTTTAGTCGTCAACGTGAGTTTCGTGCCGACGCCGGTGCTGCCAGTTTAGTTGGAGCACCAAAAATGGTTGCTGCATTGCAACGCTTAGCTGGCACATCCACCGAAGCGTTACCGGATCAACTTCATGCTATGGGTATTTCTGGTGGCAAAGGTGGTGGTCTTTCAGCGTTATTTATGACGCACCCACCATTGGAAGAGAGAATTAACGCTTTACGCGGAAATAGATAAAAATAAAGCCGGGCTTCTGACCCGGCTTTTTTTACTAAAGCTCACAGCTCGTCATCTTCAAAGTTGTAATTCATTTCAGGTGATGGCTCGTGGATATAATAACCTTGGGCATAATCTACACCTAAGCGCCACAACAGCGCTAAGCTATTCGCATCTGATACAAACTCAGCGATAGAACGCTTACCCGCTTCTTTTGTCATTTCAATGATGGCTTTGACAGCTGCCTGATTTTCAACATCATGTGCCATATTTTCAACAAATGTACCGTTGATTTTTAGATAATCCACATTAAATGCTTTCAGACTATTTGAGAAGTCTATACCCGATCCAAAGTGCTCTAAACCAAATTCACAGCCCAAGCCTTGTAAACGTTCAATCACGTGCCTGACTTGCTCAACATTATCAATCGCCATTGTCTCACTGACTTCAAAAATAAGAGCCTGGGCATTCAGCTGTTGTGCTGAAAGTGAAGCGGATAACCAATCTACAAACGCTTCTTCATGGAGACTTTGCTCTGATAATTTGATGAAGAAACGTGTTTTAGGATAACGTTGACGATGAATGGTTAATGCTTTTAAAGCACTACGAATCACCCATTTATCTATCTCTGTCATCATTTTTAACTGAACAGCATGTTGGATAAAGCTATCCGCTGCAATCAGTTCGCCATTTACCTCAAGGCGCAATAATACTTCGTAAAATTCCTGCTCTTCACCATGCAAACTGACAATCGGTTGATAAAATAAAGTGAAGTTATCGTCCTGCAACGCTTTTTGTAGCTGCTGACGCCAGCTTTCGCTGGACTGCTGTCCAGTTTGATCTGTTTGAGCACGGAACCGTATGACCTGGTTTCCACCCGCATGCTGAGCTTTCATCGCCGCTCTATCTGCATTTTCTAACACAGCTTCAGCGGTCAACTGACTTTCATTAACGCGAGCGATACCCACACTGCAGCGTAAATCTATCGTTTTACCTGCAACATGTGACACGTAGTCATCAATGGTTCTTCGGAAAGACTCTGCGCGCTCATCAACATAGGCATCGTCATGATTCGGTACGATTATGGTAAAGACCTGATCACCGTAATGGCCGATAACTTCCTGTTCAGCCAAGTTATCGTGCAATAAATCAGACACACTCTTCAAAATAACTTCGCTGGTAGCCAGTCCCACTTTTTCTTTTATCGAAAAGAAATCATCCAGTACCAAATAGAGTAGTTGCGCATCGCCCTCACCCTCAGCAGCACGGTGCACAGTTTTTTCCAACTCAGTAATAAAACGACTACGGTTATATAAGCCGGTAAGTTGGTCATGATCATCCAGTACTGGGATAACAGCCTTAGGTTGTTGATTGATTACCGTATCGTCTCTGATCACAACCTGAGTGCAATCTTCCCCTTCAACACGAGCGTGACTAAATTGAATTTCTGCCTTGAAGGTTATGCCTTCTGCTGTTAATCCATTGCCAGTCATCGTCACTGGGGGAGCATCCGTTTGCTCAGTAAACTGTCTGAATACCGCCTTAAATTTAGGATGGTCATCTGCACTGAATAAATCGAGAATCGGCAGCCCAGCAATATCTTCCGCCTCTTCATAACCAAACAAATTCAGGTAAGCCTGGTTTACATAGATATGCATCCCTTCATGCATATAAGCAACAGCATCTCTTGAACTATCAAGCAGTGTTTTAGAGCGTTTCTCACTCTCCCTGAGTGCTCGCTCATTACGTCGGGCTAAACGTCTGATAAATAGATTATCCAGCTCGCGATTAATCACAAACTGTAATCGTGGTTTATCTTCAAACAAGACAACATCTTTTACGATGCTCGAAAAGTATTCCGTTTCATGTGATTTATCATCAGCAATGATGATGCAGGGCAGGTCTTTATCTAGATGCTGTATCAGGTTCAAAATATCCATCGGCTGGATATCAGCGATATTTTCTCGACATAAAATTAATTCCCAATTCTGGGCTGATAACAGCTTTTCAATTGCTGCAGGCTTATCTTCCCTTGTTGCTCTGACCGCATGTCCAGCACTACGGAGCACGTTGACGATAGCATCTGCATCGGTCAAAGAACTATCGATAATCAGTACTCGTAAAATGCCTTCTGCTCTCGCCACGGTCGTTACCTTATTGTTCTTTCTTTTTGTCCAGAAGCATCGGTTTCTTACCTTCCAACTTGGTTTGTTGTATTTCCATCCACTCGAACAACTGCTGATTTAATTCAGCTGCAGATAGGCTATCGGTAGCTATCTTCTGACCTATAGTCATTTTTATTACACCAGGGTATTTCAAAAAACCATGTTTGGGCCATGATTTACCGGCATCATGACAGACAGGAATAACCGGATATCCGGTTTCTTTTGCCAGTCTGGCGCCACCAATTCCAAATCGACCAATATAGCCTTTTGCTATTCTGGTACCTTCCGGAAAAATCACCACCCAGGCACCCGATGTTAAACGATCTAAGCCTTGCTCTATCACTTGATTCAGGGCTTTTCGGCCTGCTTTACGGTCTATTGCAATAGGATTTAGAGATGCTAATCCCCAACCAAAAAACGGAATCCAGAATAATTCACGCTTTAACACCCAGACCTGAGGCGGAAAAACAGCTTGTAATGCCAGGGTTTCCCATGAAGATTGATGTTTACATATGATTACGGCAGGTTCATCACCGATATGCTGACGACCCTCAACGTCGAGCTTTACATGACAAATTTTATCTAATAGCCAGATATTGGATTTCGCCCACTGGCTGACGACGGCATAACGCCATTTAAATGGTAAAGGCCATAGCAGAACGCCTAAACAGGAAAACAATACTGCCGTCACCGCATGCAAAATAAAGAAAATAGTGGATCGAATATAGATCATTGTAGTTTGCGTTCTAATAGGGCTGTAGCGACACTCGCCAGATCATCATAAACCTCTACACCGTCAGGAATGCCTGCAGCTAGAGTCTTCTCACCTTTACCTGTTCTGACCAATATAGGCCTGGCCTGAGATAACATCGCCGCCTGAATATCACGAAGAGAATCACCCACAGCAGGTACATTGTCCAGATTCACACGTAAACGATGGGCTAGATCCACGAAAGAGCCATTCTTTGGCTTGCGACATTGACAATCATCTTCCGGACCATGAGGACAAAACATGATCGCCTCAATTTTGCCACCAACCTGAGCCAGCATACGACGCATTTTGCTGTGAATACGGTTTAAGGTTTCTACATCAAACAAACCGCGCGCGATACCAGATTGATTGGTAATCACTACCACCCGGTATCCCGCATAATTTAATCGAGCAATCGCTTCGAGGCTGCCGTCAATCGGCTCCCACTCTGCCGGATTTTTAATGAAATCATCCGAATCATGATTGATGACGCCATCTCGGTCCAGAATAATCAGCGACATAATTGCTCCTGTTACTCCTGCAAGCAGGAAATATCGGCAACCCCTAAAAATAAGGCTCGGGTTTGATTGAGTAAGGCTAATCGATTGTTTCTCACTGCCTCATCATCAGACATTACCATGACTTGCTCAAAAAAAGCATCGATGGTTTCACGCATGCCGGCAAGATAATTCAGAATGCCCGCATAATCTGATGCAGCATAGAGAGGCTTCAAGGCTTGTTGTGCCTCCACAACCTGTTCAGCCAGCGCTTTTTCAGCTGGTTCAACTAACAGGCCAGGCTCAACAACCAGGCCTTCTTGCTCAGCCTCATTTTTACGCAAAATATTACCAATACGCTTATTACCGGCTGCCAGCGATTCTGCTTGCTCCAATTTTCTAAACTCGGCTACAGCATTCAGTCTTTGCATGAAATCAAGCGGTTGCGTTGGTGATACTGCCAGCACTGACTCGTATTCATCCGCTTTAGCCCCTTGGTCGATAACATAACCACGCAGACGATCGTAAAAATACTGCATCACCTGAGTTCTCACATCATCTTCAGTCAGAATATCAACAAAGTTGTTGACCGCTTCAGAGATAAGCTCGAACAGATCAAGTGACAGTTGACGCTCAATAATAATACGCAGCACACCTAATGCCGCACGTCGTAAGGCAAACGGGTCTTTAACACCAGAAGGCGGCTGGCCAATACCAAACAGACCAACAATCGTATCCAGTTTTTCGGCTAAACTGACGGCGATACCGGTTGCTGTTTGCGGCAGCTCATCACCGGCAAAACGTGGACGATATTGCTCATCCAGTGCTTCCGCGACATCAGCAGGCTCACCATCCAACTGAGCATAATAACGGCCCATAATACCCTGTAATTCAGGAAACTCACCGACCATTTCCGTAACAAGATCACATTTTGCTAACAATGCTGCACGTTCAGCTAACTGAGCCTCACTTCCCATCTGTTGTGCAATACTGGCGGCTAAGGCTGCAACACGCTGAGATTTGTCATAAACCGTGCCTAACTTATTCTGGAACACAATGGTTTTTAACTGCTCTTGGCGAGCAGCCAAAGGTGACTTGCGATCCGTTTCCCAGAAAAAGGCCGCATCACTCAGTCGTGGCAGAATCACACGTTCATTACCGGCAATCACTTGTGCCGGATCCTGACTAGCGATATTACAGATAGTGATGAAATGCGGCAGTAAATCCCCATTCTTTGCTCGTACCGCGAAATATTTCTGATGACCTTCCATTGATGAAATCAACGCTTCAGGAGGTAATTCTAGAAAACGCTGATCAAAGTTACCTGCTAGGGCCACGGGCCACTCCACTAAGCCAGTCACTTCCTCAAGTAACTCAGGATTAATCACGGCATCACCACCGAGGCTGGCTGCCAATTCATTTACCTGCCCATGAATCGCCTGTTTTCTGGCTTCGTAATCCACCATCACATGGCCTTCTGTTTCCAGTTGTGGTGCATAAGTCATCGGTGTGCTGATACGGATAGGCTGAGGATGGTGGAAACGATGACCAACCGTAAAACGGTCTGCGCTCACGCCGAGTAATTCGAAAGGAACAATGTCATCCCCCAGTAACACAACCAACCAGTGAACAGGACGAACAAACTCACCCGGCAAGTTGCCCCAGCGCATACGCTTGGGAATGGGTAAAGCATTTAACGATTGCTGAATGATGTCAGGCAATAAAGTGGCGGTTTCAGCCCCTTTTTGCTGTTGTCTGAAGATCAACCATGCGCCTTTTTCTGTCTGCATCGTTTCCAAATCATCAACATCCACGCCACAAGAACGAGCGAAGCCTTGTAAGGCTTTGGTCGGATTACCATCTTCATCAAATGCGGCGGTTACGGCCGGGCCACGTCGTTCTACAGTGAGATCATCTTGTTGCGTTTGTAACTTCGAAATCACTAAAGCCAAACGTCTTGGTGTAGCGTAAGCACGAATTGCATCAAAGCTTAGCTCAGCATTTTTTAGGCCTTGTTCAACCCCTTGGTGAAATGCCTGACTCAATTTCAACAAAGCCTTCGGCGGTAATTCTTCTGTGCCTACCTCAATAAGCAAATCCTGTGTCTGACTCATGCCTGTGCCTCCTTATTTTCAGACTGAACCATTGGAAAACCTAATGATTCACGTCTGTCGTAATAGGCCTGAGCAACGGCTCTGGCTAAGGTACGTACACGGAGGATATATCGCTGTCTTTCTGTCACGGAAATGGCTTTTCTTGCATCGAGTAAGTTAAACGTATGTGACGCTTTCAACACCAGCTCATAGGCAGGTAGCGGTAAACCTGCTTCTATCATACGTTGACTTTCACGTTCACAGGTATCAAATGTGGTGAATAAACTGTCCACATCGGCATGTTCGAAGTTGTAAGTCGACATTTCGACTTCGTTTTGGTGGAACACGTCACCATAAGTGACTTTACCCATAGGACCATCTGCCCAGATTAAGTCATAGACACTGCTCACACCTTGCAGGTACATGGCTATACGTTCCAGACCGTAGGTAATTTCACCGGTGACGGGTCGACATTCGAGTCCACCCACCTGTTGGAAATACGTGAACTGTGTGACTTCCATACCGTTCAACCATACTTCCCAACCAAGCCCCCATGCACCGAGGGTCGGTGACTCCCAGTTATCTTCGACAAAACGCACATCATGAATAGCAGTATCCAGCCCCAGCATTTCCAGAGAGCCTAAATAGAGTTCCTGAATGTTGATAGGTGACGGTTTTAAAACGACCTGAAACTGGTAGTAGTGTTGGAGACGATTTGGGTTTTCGCCATAGCGACCATCGGTCGGACGACGTGAAGGCTGAACATAAGCAGCACTCCATGGTTCAGGGCCAATCGCGCGCAAAAATGTCGCTGGATGGAATGTCCCTGCACCGACTTCCATATCGTAAGGTTGGAGAAGCACACAGCCCTGCTCAGCCCAGTACTGTTGCAGCCTGAGGATCAGTTCCTGAAAGGTTCTTGGCGTTTCCGCCTTCATCACCGCTGTCTTAGTCATTAGCTCGATTTCACAATCCAAAGTCAAAACATACGGGATTATAGCGAATACAGAGCTGACTGTAGAGGTCGACAGCAGATAAATCTGATACGAGAAAGCCTGAGCACACATTTTCCTCGTCACTCCATTGCCACCATTCAGGTACAATTCACAACCTGAGTCAGGCAATCATGAGAGTGACTATGCAACGAACCATTGGCATCGTTATGGATCCGATCGATCGGATTAATACCAAAAAAGACAGTAGTCTTGCGATGATGCTGGCCGCGCAGCAGCGAGACTGGCAGATTTTATATATGGAACAGCAAGACCTTTTTCTATCTGAGGGAAAAGTTTTTGCTGAAATGCGCAGTCTTCGCGTGTTTGATGACCCGCAGCACTGGTTTGAACTGGGTGAAAAAGTCACCCGCCCCATCACTGATGTAGAAGCCATATTGATGCGTAAAGATCCGCCATTTGATATGGAATACATCTACAGCACTTATTTGCTGGAACAAGCTCAAGCTAATGGCGTGCTTATTATCAATGATCCACAAAGCCTGCGTGATGCCAATGAAAAACTCTTTACCGCCTGGTTTCCGCAATGCTGTCCTCCCACTCTGGTGACACGCCAGAAACATCTGATAAAAGATTTCCAGCAAACGCATGGCGATATTATTCTTAAACCGCTTGATGGCATGGGTGGTGCGTCGATATTTCGCATCAATCAGGGCGATCCTAATTTCTCAGTTATCGTCGAAACGCTGTCAGAACATGGAAAACGTTCGGTCATGGCGCAAAAGTATTTGCCGGCAATCAAAGACGGCGACAAACGTATTCTGTTGATAAATGGTGAGCCGGTGCCTTACGCTCTGGCCCGTATCCCAGCTGAAGGTGAAACGCGCGGCAACCTTGCTGCAGGTGGGCGAGCCGAAGGTCGGCCACTGACTGACAGGGATCGTTGGATATGCGAACAGGTTGGCCCCAAACTACGCGAAAAAGGCTTAATTTTTGTCGGACTGGACGTCATTGGCGATTATCTGACAGAGATAAATGTCACCAGCCCGACCTGTATCCGTGAACTTGATAGACAATTTGGTATCAATATTGGTGCCGACTTAATGACAGCCATAGATAAACTTTTATGATGAAACTCTTTCCTCTTTTATTAATTCTAGTAGCCCTACTCACCGCTTGTGGAGAACAACAAGAAAGCGCCCGCCAGGCGAAGTTTTATGCCTTTGGTACTGAGATTGATGTCAGCCTTTATGGCGTAGATGCTGAAACAGCTGAAAAAACCGTTGATGCTTTGGAAGACTCATTCAACGCCATCAACGACACCTGGCATGCCTGGAAACTCAGCACCTTAACTCGAATAAATAAAGCTATCGCGAATGGCGAATCAGTTGAAATCAAACCTCAAGTCGCTGCCGTTATCGAAGAAGCGGCCACCTATGCCAAGGAAAGTCATCATTTATTCAACCCGGCCGCTGGTAAATTATTTGAGCTCTGGGGTTACCATCGTGATGATTGGTTTGAATCGCGCCCGCCACCCGCTCAAGACAAAATCGACGCCTGGTTAAAATCCGCCCCCAGTATGGAAAATATTCATATTCAAGATAATATTCTCACCAGTGATAACCCTATGGTGAAACTGGGCTTTGGTGGTTTTGCCAAAGGCACGGCGGTAGATGCCGCCATTGAGGCACTGAAAAAACAAGGTGTGAATAATGCCATCATCAATATCGGTGGTGATTTACGTGCGATTGGTAAGCATGGTCATCGCCCTTGGGTCATTGGTATTCGTCACCCACGCAAAGAAGCCGCTATGCTGGCTTCCGTAGCCGTTTCGGGTGATGAAAGTGTTTTCACCTCGGGTGACTACGAACGATTCTTCACCTATGAAGGTAAACGTTATCCTCATATATTGGACCCAAGAACAGGTTATCCGGCTCAGGATAATATCTCTGCGACGGTTATTCATCAGCAAGCCGCTCGTGCTGATGCCGCAGCGACCGCATTAATCGTGGCTGGCAAAGACTGGCCAGAGATTGCCGCATCAATGGGGATCAAGGAAGTAATGATTGTTCGAGCTGATGGTCAAATCGAAATGACCCCATCCATACAGAAAAAAATTCATTTTACTGACAAATCAACTCAACCGATTTTACGTGAAATAGGCACAACAGCGACTCCATAATCATGGCTACCAGCGCATCATCAGATCGACTTATTTTTACTTTGCTGTTTTCAGTCATCCTGCATCTGGTGATTGTGCTGGGCGTGAGCTTTGATGTGTTTTCAAAACCCACCAATGCACCTGCGAATAATCTTGATATCACATTGGTAAAACAACAAGACAAAATCAAACCGGAAGAGGCAGACTTTCTGGCGCAGGCCAATAATGAAGGTGGAGGTGAGCTTGATACACCGACCCCAGAACCGACAAAAGATAAACCTGTCCCGGTCACTAAAGATGTTCCATCAGCACCGCCGCCAGCACCAAAAACAGACACTGTCGCCGACACGGAAACAGTTGCGGTACAACCTCCGGCTCCAGAGCCAACACCACCAAAACCCAAAGAAGTAGAGCCTAAGCCTGAGGTCAAAAAACCTAAACCGCAGCCCAAGGCAAAACCCGTTCCTCAACCTGAAAAGCCCGTTAAAAAGCTCACTCAGGAAAAAGCGGAACGCAAGGTAGAAAAAACCGAGACAGCAGAAACCGCAGCTAAAACTGAAGCAGAACCTGAAAAGGTCACTAAACCTGACATTTCTGCCCGTGATTTGATGATGCAAGCCAGAAGTGAAATCAGCGAGCTGCAGGAAAAACTCGATAAAAGCACTAAAGCACTGAGTGAAAGACCAAAAAAACGACGTATTTCAGCCTCTACCAAAGAGTTTGCTGCCGCTGCCTATATGAAAGCGTGGGAAATGAAGGTCGAGCGAATCGGTAATATGAACTACCCGCAGGAAGCGCGGCAAAAAGGCCTGAGTGGTAGCCTGATGTTGTCTGTAGATATTAATCCCGACGGCAGTGTGCCAGCGGGTGGCATCGTCGTATCACGTTCATCAGGCCATAAAGTACTGGATGATGCCGCGGTCAAGATCGTCCGACTGGGGGCGCCTTATGCTGCCATACCGGAAGATGTATTGAAAAATAACGATATGCTGACCGTGATTCGTACCTGGAAGTTTGAAACTGGTCGAGGCCTGTCAACAAGATAAAAAAAGCCGGCAACGACGCATTGTTACCGGCTTAACTGAATATTACTGAAATAAATACTGGCGAATTTCTTGTTCGCTTTTATTGATAAAGTTTTTGTTAATGGTCTGACTGATATATTTTTGTGTCACTTCACCCATTTGTTGCTTGAGTGCCCCCAGAAAGCTGGGTGGGGAAATCAACACAAGGTCGTTGACATCACCTGTGCGGCGAGCCGTTTCCAGACGCTCACTTAAGTCATGAGCAAACATCTGCATTTCCTGTTTTTTCGGTTCCGTTTTGGACTCCATAGCATGACGCCCTCCAGAACCATAACTATCGAAACCTCGCCCCGGCTCGTCAGATACTAAGTCCTGATTATGAGCGCGACTGGCAGTATTGACCATGTCATCGATTTCCTTAAGTGGACTAGTCCGACTCTCAACAGAAAAAATCCGAGCCCGACTGCTCTCGGCGACAACGATCCACTTTTTCTTCATAGTCGATTCTCCTTCTCGCTTGGGAAAACAAGCAACACAGAGCAATAAGCGGGAAATCACCCTGCATCATCATTAACTTGATAGAAGCAATGGTTCGACTATAACAGACAATATGGCCTTTGTCTGTCACTTAACATTTCTAAACAATTCTTTACTTATCAGTGTCTTGTGACAGTTTATATCCCAAGCCCGCCTTACTGATATTGCTGTATTCAAGTGGCAGAGCGGCCTTAAGCTTGTCGGCTAATTTTTGGCAATGTTCTATATCGCCGTGCTTTAATTCCAGCTCAATTTCATGAATCGCTGTTTGTTTGCCACCTGCTCTGACTTCTCCTCGGTCATAAGCCAGTTCAACCACGGTGTCAGCCTCTAACACCAACAACCAGACATCTCGTTCAAACTCGGTGGTAAACACAGGCTGGATGGCATTCCAGACCTGGGCTTGTTCTAATAGCGGCGCAATGGCGGTTTCCGCCAGACGCTCAAGATCAAACACTGGCGCCCCCAATTCGTGTTCCCATTCTTGACGTTGGTGCAGACCAGCATTAGCTTGCCCACTGCATTTCACCGTTTGCAGCCATTGTTCACCTATTTGACGTAACCTCAATCCTACGCCAAATGTCATTAAGGCTTTGTCCGGCGTATCAAAATAGGTACTCAACAAATGTTGTTGATATACATCCTGTTTCAACATGGAAGTCAGCCAGCCCAGCGCTTGCAAGTTAAGCGAGTCAGCCTGCGTTACCTGAAGTTTTATTTCTTGTTCTAGGCTCATGAGTTCAATAAAGGCTTTAAATATTTACCGGTGTAAGAAGCCGGATGTTCGGCCACCTCCTCTGGTGTACCAACGGCCAGCACTTCACCACCACGTGCACCACCTTCAGGGCCCATATCAATGATCCAGTCTGCGGTTTTAATCACATCCAGATTATGCTCAATGACCACAATGGTATTGCCACGATCTCGCAGGCTATGCAGGACTTTGAGTAATTGTTCGATATCGAAAAAGTGCAGCCCCGTGGTTGGCTCATCTAAGACATACAGGGTTTTACCGGTATCACGTTTGGATAACTCTTTGGCTAATTTGACCCGCTGCGCCTCACCACCCGATAAGGTAGTCGCATTCTGGCCAAGCTTGATATAGGTCAGACCAACATCAATCAATGTCTGTAACTTTTTCGCCACGACCGGAATATTTTCAAAAAAGACATTCGCCTCTTCGATGGTCATATCCAGTACTTCGGTAATGGTTTTACCTTTGTAGCGGATATCCAGTGTTTCGCGGTTATATCGCTGGCCCTTACAGACATCACATGGCACATAAATGTCGGGCAGGAAATGCATTTCAACTTTAATCAGACCATCGCCCTGACAGGCTTCACAACGTCCACCTTTCACGTTAAAGCTGAAACGTCCTGGGCCATAACCACGTGAACGTGCCTCAGGTGTACCCGCAAATAACTCACGAATCGGTGTAAACAGACCGGTGTAGGTCGCCGGATTTGAACGCGGCGTACGACCAATTGGACTTTGATTAATCGCCACCACTTTATCCAGCTGCTCTAAACCAATAATTTCAGAATGTGGGGCGGGTTCTTCAGAGTTACCATTTAAGTTTTTCGCGGTCAGCTTTAATAATGTTTCATTGATCAGCGTCGATTTCCCAGATCCTGACACACCGGTGACACAGGTCATCAGACCAACCGGCACATCAATATCCACATTTTTCAGATTATTTCCGCAAGCACCTCTCAAACCAATCACACGGCCTGCATGAGGTGGCTGACGTTTCGCTGGCAGTTCAATTTTTCTACGGCCTGACAGATATTGCCCGGTCAGTGACTCTTCACTTTTCATGATTTCTTCAGGTGTACCCTGAGCCACAATTTGGCCACCATGCACACCGGCACCAGGCCCAATATCCAGCACAAAGTCTGCCATGCGAATCGCATCTTCATCATGCTCAACCACAATGACCGTGTTACCTAAATCACGAAGTCGGGTTAAGGTTTCCAGCAGGCGATCATTATCACGTTGATGCAGCCCTATCGAAGGTTCATCCAGAATGTACATGACCCCTACTAAACCCGCACCGATCTGACTGGCTAAACGAATACGCTGCGCTTCACCACCTGACAATGTTTCCGCACTGCGTGCCAGATTCAAATAATCAAGGCCGACGTTGACCAGAAAGCTCAGACGCGCTGAAATTTCGGTGACAATCTTTTCTGCAATTTCGCCACGTTTGCCAGGTAAGGTGAGTGTTTGAAAGAAAGTACTCACTTCACCGATAGGCATTGCTGTGACTTCAGGTAAGGTAATTTCATTCACAAATACATTACGTGAAGCCAGCGTTAATCTGGCTCCATGACACTCCGGACAAGCACGGATAGAATGAAATTTAGCCAAATCTTCACGAACACTGTTTGATTCTGTTTCGTGATAACGACGCTGCATATTCGGAATTACACCTTCAAACGGGTGTTTACGACTGACGCTTTTACCACGGTCGCCCATGTAGCTGAAGGCAATCTGCGTTTTACCACTACCATATAAAATGACCTCACGAATCTCATCGGACAAGTCCTGAAAAGGCCTATCCAGATCGAATTTATAATGCTCCGCTAGCGATAGCATTAGTTGGTAGTAATACGCATTTCGGCGATCCCACCCCCGAATGGCACCTGCTGCCAGACTTAATTCAGGATGAGTCACTACTCGAGCGGGATCAATAAACTGCTTCACCCCAAGCCCGTCACAAGTCGGACAAGCTCCAGCAGGATTATTGAATGAGAACATGCGTGGTTCTAATTCAGAAATCGAATAACCACACTCTGGACAGGCAAAACGTGCAGAAAATAAAGTCTCATCAGATTCATCATCCATCGACACGACTTTCGCCACACCATCCGCCATGGCTAATGCCGTTTCAAAGGATTCAGCCAACCGTTGCTGAATGTCCGGGCGCACTTTAAAACGATCCACCACCGCTTCAATGGTATGTTTTTTACGCAGCTCCAATTCAGGCGGATCATCGAGCTCAATAACTTGACCATTCACGCGCGCACGAACAAAGCCTTTGATTCGTAATTCTTCCAAGACATCACGATGCTCACCTTTACGATCCTGAATCACTGGTGCAATCAGCATCAAGCGTTTACCTTCCGGCATATCCAGCACGGCGTCTACCATTTGACTCACCGTCTGTGCTGCCAATGGTTGATGATGTGTCGGACAACGTGGTTCACCCGCACGAGCAAATAACAACCTTAAATAGTCATAAATTTCGGTGATGGTACCGACCGTTGAGCGCGGATTATGTGATGTTGATTTTTGTTCAATCGATATCGCAGGAGACAAGCCTTCAATATGATCCACATCCGGCTTTTCCATCATCGATAAGAACTGTCTGGCGTAGGCTGACAAGGATTCCACATATCGACGCTGCCCTTCTGCGTATAATGTGTCGAAGGCAAGCGACGATTTTCCCGAACCAGACAGGCCAGTAATTACAATCAGAGCATCTCTCGGCAGGTCCAGGTCAATATTTTTAAGATTGTGGGTTCGAGCCCCACGAATGCTTATATTTTTCATCCCGGGAACGCTTATATTTTTCATCAGGATTCCGTAGTAAAATCAAACGGATCAATATACTCTGTCCGACTACCATGACGCAAAAACAAACTACAACAAACTCATTGACCTCGCTGGAAAAGCGGAGTATTTCAGGGCTTTCGTTGATATTTGCCTTGAGAATGCTGGGCTTATTCATGATTTTGCCGGTTTTTTCGATATCGGCGCATCAATACACGGGCAGCACGCCAATGCTTATCGGCATTGCTATTGGCGCATACGGATTGACGCAAGCGCTCTTACAAATCCCATTTGGGATGTTATCCGACAAAATCGGTCGTAAGCGCGTTATCACTATTGGCTTACTATTATTTGCTGCGGGTAGTGTGATTGCGGCGACCGCACAATCGATTGAAATGGTTATCGTCGGTCGTATGTTACAAGGGAGTGGTGCCATCGCTGCTGCCATTATGGCTCTCACCGCCGATCTCACCCGAGATGAACAGCGTACAAAAGCCATGGCAAGTATTGGTATAAGTATTGGTCTGTCATTTTCTGTTGCATTGGCCACAGGCGCTATTCTTGAACACTGGATTGGTTTGTCAGGTATTTTCTGGGCCACCGGGCTGCTGGCATTACTTGGTATTGGCATTCTGCATCTATGGGTTCCCTCTCCCAAACGACTGGTGACGCACACTGATCTGGGCCCCGTGCCAAAGCAGTTTGGCAAAGTGTTTGGCAATAAACAAATCATGCGATTAGTGCTCAGCATTATGCTGTTGCATCTGCTCCTCACCACCAGCTTTTTCGCATTGCCTCACGTCTTACAGGATGTAGCGGGCTTAGACAAAAGCCAACACGCCATGGCGTATTTACCGGTATTACTTTTAGCTTTTGTCACCATGGTGCCATTCATCATCATCGCTGAGAAAAAACGTAAAATGAAATCTGTTTTCATCAGTGCTATCGCGGTGATTGGTTTGGCAGAATTAGGTTGGGCGTTTTTTGCTCACTCGTTAACCACTATACTGATTTGTCTGTGGTTATTCTTTACCGCATTCAATATTCTTGAAGCCAGTCTGCCATCGATGATGTCAAAACTTAGCCCATTGGAAAACAAAGGCACGGCGATGGGTGTGTATTCCAGCGCTCAATTCATCGGTGCCTTCATTGGCGGTGCTATGGGTGGAACACTATATGGCTCGTTTGGACTCGAGGG
The DNA here is from genome assembly GCF_002341285.1 of Methylophaga sp. UBA2513. Classification (NCBI taxonomy): domain Bacteria; kingdom Pseudomonadati; phylum Pseudomonadota; class Gammaproteobacteria; order Thiotrichales; family Piscirickettsiaceae; genus Methylophaga; species Methylophaga sp. UBA2513. The sequence continues at coordinate 24,339 of NZ_DDNT01000009.1, forward strand.
TATCTTTGTTGCCAGTGTTGTCTTGGTGGTTATCTGGTTATTACTTGTTTTCCCAATGCAAGCACCTAAACATTACAGCAGTAAGATTATTCATCTGAATGACACATCCATGCAGAATTCTGCTCAATTCATTCAGGAGTTAAGAGCTATTGCAGGTATCAAAGAAGCAGTAGTGGTGCCTGAAGAACAGGTGGCTTATGTCAAATACTCACCAGATGAAATTAACATGGATGAACTAGAGTCATTTGCTTCCCAGCATTAAGGAACATTGAGAAATAATGATCGACAAGTCAAGAGACAATCAGGGTCAGGTTATTTCTAACACTGCAGCTATTCTTACAGCTTTACAACATCACCCTGCTGGGCTAAGTATGGATGAGTTAATACGCCGGACTGAGCTGCCACGATCAACAGTTGAGCCGCTACTATCGTCTCTTGAGAGAGAGGCATTTATTATCCACTCTCATAATCATATTTATCTAGGTCCAGCATTATCACAACTGACACGAGTAGCGCATGCTGAGATTATCAGTGTCGTAAGAACACACTTAAATACATTGGCTAATAAAACCGGAGAAACGGTTGAACTGTGCATTTTCAGAGGTCAGCATTCGCTGTCTGTTGATCACATTATCAGTCAGCAAGAGCTCCGGGTAGCCTCACCGCTTGGAAAAGCTTTTTCTGTATACACTTCAGCTCATGGCAAAGCCGTTCTTGCTTCTTTAAGTAATGACGAAGTTAAAGCGATTATTGACGATAAGTGGATACAACAAACAGAGGCGAGTCATATATCTTATGACACTCTTTTTCAGGATCTAGACCTCATTCGCAAAAATGGCTGGGCTGTCGATATTGAAGAACACGCAGAGGGCATTTGTGCTGTCGGTGTGGCAATTAATGCAGAGATGACCGATCATTATTCTATTGCCGTTTCCCTACCGACGATTCGTTTTAATAGAAATATGTCTAAGGTCACTTCAGCATTGCTTGCGTGTAAAGCGGAAGTGGAAGAAAGTATTAAGCCTTAAATTTCTGTGCTCAGTACAGTTGCTCGCAATACGACAACCAAGTCATCAGCATTCTATTTTGTATTGGGCATGAGCGATTGAGATGATATTATCCCTGCTCATTAGCAATCCTTTTTCTACCCACCATAGTGTGGTTGACGGTAGAAATGCTTTTAACTGTTTTTTTACACCGAGACGGTCACTTGACCGATGTTCAGCAACATCGGCATAGATTTGACAGTCCCCATTAAACCAAGGAACAAGCCATGTCAGTAAACAAGGTCATTCTGGTCGGACGACTCGGCGCAGAGCCTGAGAGTCGCGCCTTCCCTAATGGTGGTTCAATTTGTAATTTACGTATTGCCACTTCAGAAAGTTGGAAAGACAGACAAACCGGTGAGCGTCAGGAGCGCACTGAATGGCACCGTGTAGTATTACGTAATAAGCTGGGTGAAATTGCTCAACAGTACCTGCACAAAGGCTCTCAAGTCTATATTGAAGGTCGTATCCAGACCCGCAAATGGCAGAACCAGCAGGGGCAAGATCAATACACCACAGAAATCGTGGGTAACGAAATGACGATGCTGGATAGCCGTGGCGGCGGTGGCGGTAATCAAGGTGGTGGCAGTAACTACAATGCCGGTGGCGGTGATACTTCGTTTGACCAACGTCCTCAACAACAATCTGGCGGCTATAACGCACCACAACCGGCCTCATCCTCTGCTGGTCCTGATTATGGTAGCGGTGGTGACGACTATTACGACGATGATATTCCGTTCTAGACTTGTCTGAGCCAATTAAAAAAAGCCCTGTTTTCAGGGCTTTTTTGTGTTTTCAGATCAGAAAATTTATAACAAAGCATCAATATGACTAGCCACACTGCGTCCTAATGCTGACATGACATAACCGCCTTCAAGTGTTGACACTATCCGACCTTGAGCATAGTTATCGGCTATTTTTTTCACTTCACGGGTCACCCAGGCAAAGTCCTCTTCCACTAAGTCCAGATCTGACATATCATCTTCCCGGTGCCCATCAAATCCGGCAGAAATAAAAATCAATTCGGGCTGAAATGTTTCCAGCTCCGGTAACCATTGCTGCTCAACCAACTGACGAAACTGTTCACCGCTGGTCCCGGCAGCTAGGCCAATATTAATCATGTTGTCATGCTTGCCGGGCACGCCAGTATCTGGGTAAAACGGATGTTGAAAACTACTGCATAAAAGGACTTGTTCATTGCCTCGGAAAATATCTTCTGTGCCATTACCATGGTGTGCATCAAAGTCGATAATAGCTACTCGCTTCAGACCATATTGAGCTATTGCATGAGCCACACCGACAGCAACATTGTTAAAGATACAAAACCCCATCGCCTTATTATGTTCGGCATGATGACCGGGCGGCCTGACACAACAAAAGGCGCTATTTGCATCTTGGCTCATCACTAAATCGACTGCTTTTACAACAGCACCGGCTCCACGCTGTGCGGCTGTTAATGACGCGGATACCATCAAGGTATCGGCATCCAACCAAACACGTTCATTGTCTTGCAACTTCTGAAAGATCTCACTGACATAATCAGCATCATGGACACGGCATAATTGCTCTACAGAGACCATCGGCGCGTCATAAAAATGCATAATCATTTCCAGGCCGCTGGCAATTAGGCGATCATGAATGGCGGCAAGCCTTTCTGCCGTATCCGGGTGATATGATGTCGTTTCGTGCAGTGCACAGTCAGCATGAGAGATAAACGCGATAGTCATAACGACACCTTAAACAATCGTAATAAAGTTTTTGTAAGCTAATCGTATCAGGAAACTGGACCAGTGATATGACCACACATTTTTTAGACCGTCTGTTTTCACCTCGCTCAATTGCTGTATTTGGCGCCAGTCAGACCACAGATGCGGTTGGCAGACGGGTGTTTGACAACCTGATTAATACTGACTTTAACGGACCCGTCTATGCCGTGAACCCTAAATATGATCGTATTGATGATCATATTTGCTACCCGAATATCGAGGCCATTAATGAAGCTGTGGACTTGGCTGTTATCGCTACCCCCGCCAGCACCATAGAAGCCATCATGCATCAATGTGGTCATGCCGGAGTGAAATCGGCCATCATTATTTCAGCGGGTTTCAGTGAAGGTCAGGGGCAAGGTCTCAAGCTCGAACACGATGTCGTTAAAGCAGCCCAGCAATACAATATCCGAATTCTCGGACCTAATTGTCTTGGCCTTATCCGCCCCAATATTGGCATGAATGCCACCTTTAGCAAGAATACTGCAGCGCCTGGCCAACTAGCTTTAATTTCACAATCAGGCGCTTTATGTACGGCGATTCTGGACTGGGCGGCCGCCAATGAGGTCGGTTTTTCTGCCATTATTTCATTGGGTAATGCCGCTGATATTGATTTTGGTGATCTGCTCGACTTTCTAGCTCAGGATCACAAAACCCAGAGTATTCTGCTGTATGTCGAAGGTATTCGTGATGCCCGCCGTTTTATGAGCGGGCTACGTATTGCTTCACGCATGAAACCGGTGGTTGTAATCAAAGCAGGCCGCCATCAAGCCGGCTCACAGGCGGCTTTAACGCATACTGGTGCGATGATGGGTGGTGATGATGTATTTAATGCCGCAATTCAACGAGCCGGTGTGGTCAGAGCCGATACCATTCAGCAGCTTTTTGCCGCCGCTGAGTTGTTAGCCACTCAATGTCGGGTGCATGGCCGGCGTTTGGCGATCGTCACCAATGGCGGAGGCCTTGGGGTGATGGCCACCGACAGAGCGATTGATTTAGGCATTGAGTTAGCCAACCTGTCGGAAGCGACAATTACCAACCTGGATAAAGTATTACCTCATCACTGGTCGCGCAGTAATCCGATTGATGTGCTTGGCGATGCCTCACCAGAACGCTATAAAGCTGCCGTAAATGCCTGTTTGCAGGATGAAGGCATTGATGGGGTATTAGTGATGCTGTCTCCACAAGCCATGACCGATCCTGATGCCTGCGCACAAGCCGTTATTGATGCACACCAGACAAGCTCAAAACCCGTTCTGGCTTGCTGGATGGGTCAACAGCTTATTGCCAGTGCGGATCGTTTATTTGCCCGTCATCATGTGCCCTGTTTTTCTGATCCGGAATCCTCAGTGGAAGCCTTTGCCTGCCTCGCGCGCTTTTATGAAAACCAGCAATTATTAATGCAGGTACCAGGCCCATTATCATCACACAGCGAACCGGATATTGAGGGTGCGCGACTGATTATCGAGAGTGTACTGGCTGAAAATAGGCAAACATTAACCACAGCTGAGTCGAGAGCCTTGTTACATGCTTTTGATATCCCGGTCAGTTTGAGCATTCAGTGCCACAGCGCCAATGAAGCGCTGGTCGCGGCAGAGAGTTTTGGTTATCCGGTGGCGATGAAAATCAATGATCGTCATATCCAGCATAAAACCGATGTAGGCGGTGTTCGTTTAAATATTAATAATGCAGCCGCCGTTAGATTGGTTTACAAAGAATTACAGGAAGCGGTTCGTAAGAAAGTCCCGGATATGAAGGCATTCAGCGTTAGTATCGAACCAATGTATACCGATCCCTTCGGTAGAGAATGTCTGGTCGGTGTTAACCGTGACCCAGTATTTGGTACCACGATTGTATTTGGGGCCGGTGGTGTCAAAGTCGAAGTCTTGCAAGATACCGCTATTGCTCTGCCACCTTTAAACACGTTCCTGGCAGACAAGCTGATTAACCAAACCAAAATTGCCGCTATGCTCGGCGAGTTCCGCGATATGCCTGCCGTGAATCGTGACGCCTTAATACAAGTGTTGTTACGGGTGTCTGAGATGGTTTGTGAATTACCAGAAATTGAATCACTGGACATCAACCCACTGGTCGTCGATGAACGCGGGGTGCTCGCCTTAGATGTCAGAATCGTCGTCGCACATCATGTGAAGACCATTCACCGCTATGATCATATGGCCATTCATCCATATCCAACACATTTGACCAGACAGGAACAGTTAGCCGATGGCACGGATATTATTATCCGTCCTATTCGCCCTGAAGATGCGCTGATTGAGCAGGTCTTTTTCCGAAAACTGTCTACAGAATCTCGCTACTTCCGCTTTATGCAAGAACTCAACGAATTGTCGCAAGATATGTTGATACGTTTTACACAGCTTGATTACAGCCGCGAATTGGCTTTAATGGCAGTGACCATGGAAAACAATGAAGAAATTGAAGTCGGTGTCGCCCGTTACAGTATGAACCCGGATGGTAACAGCTGTGAGTTTGCTTTGGTTGTCGCTGATGAATGGCAACATAAAGGTATTGGCACACGACTGATGCAGGCCTTGATTTCCAGTGCCCGTCAGCAAGGGTTCAGCCTGATGGAAGGTGAAATTCTCACCAGTAATCAACCCATGCAACGACTGGTCGAAAGCTTAGGGTTTACCGTGACGGCGAGTCTGGAAGAGCCATCGATAAGACTGGCTTCCATGCATTTGTAGAGCTGCGAGCAAAAATTATCTGAAAACCATTGATTGTTAGTAACAAGAGTGGGAGCATCAAATAGTAACCACCAAAGAAGGCGTGTGAATGAAAAAAATCCCTTATACCACTGTTCGTCCGATTCGAAGTCTTAACCTGTTATCACAGGAAGAAATCATCAAACTCAGCTCTCCCAGCGCTGAGCTGCACCGACTATTCAGAGAATGTGCTCTGGCGATTCTCAACACCGACAGCCATGAAGATGATGCCGAAGAAATTCAGCAGCTCTATGCAGACTTTGATATTCGCCTGAAGTCACAACCCCGTGGCGTGATGCTGGAAATCTTTAATGCGCCAGCCCAATCATTTGTTGATGGCACGCTGATTCGCGGTATTCAGGAGCATTTATCGTCGGTATTACGCGATATTGTCTACACTGACTTTAAAATTCTGGCAGAAGAAACCAATAGCTCGGCGAAAATCACCGATAAAGTGTTCCGTATCTTGCGTAATGCCAATATGGTCAGACCGAATGTCTCGCCTAATCTGGTGGTCTGTTGGGGCGGTCACTCTATTCCCCGCGAAGAGTATGACTATGCCAAACATGTCGGTTATGAATTCGGCTTGAGAGGACTGGATATCATCACCGGTTGCGGAATTGGCGCCATGAAAGGTCCCATGAAGGGCGCTGCCGTTGGTCATGCCAAACAGCAAATCACTCATGGTCGTTATATTGGCATTAGCGAACCAGGCATCATTGCTTCTGAATCACCCAATGCCATCGTCAATGAACTGGTTATCATGCCGGATATTGAAAAGCGACTGGAAGCCTTTGTACGTCTGGGTCACGTTATCGTGGTCTTTCCCGGCGGCGTTGGCACGGTGGAAGAAATCTTCTATTTACTCAGTATTCTGCTTCATCCGGAAAATAAATACGGTATCCCATTAATCTTTGCCGGGCCCGAATCATGCCGGGACTATTTCGACACATTGGATGCCTTCCTCAAACAATGTCTGGGTGAAGACATTAGCCAATTATATGAGATTGTTATTGGTGAGCCAGAGACCGTCGGCTACAAAGTCAAACAGGCCATAGCTGAAGTCCATGATAATCGTAGAGAAACGGAAGAAGCGTATTACTACAACTGGCAGTTACATATTGACCCAATGCTGCAGCAGCCATTTATTCCCACTCATGAAAATATGGCCGCATTAAATTTAGATCCATCACTGCCTAAGCACCTGCTTGCCAGCCAAATTCGTTCAGCATTTTCAGGTATTGTAGCCGGCAATGTGAAAAGTTTTGGTATTAAAGAAGTGGCGAAACATGGGCCCTATTTGCTTAAAGGCGATCCCAGCATCATGCGTGCGATTGATAATCTCCTCCATATTTTCGTTAAACAACAACGAATGAAACTAGGCCAGGGCGAAGGAGTTTACCAACCTTGTTATAAATTGGTGGGGTAGCGTTTACTCGATAATAGTAAGGGATGTCACATAGACGACTTCACAGGCGTGAGCGCCGGTATCATCTCTGGTCATGGAGCTTTTCCATGACCAGCCATCGGTGGCTCTAGCTTGAATTAACTGGCCTTCCAATGCAATGATCTGTCCTGTTTTTACTTTCTTTAAGGCCTTGGCAACCTGACCATCAGCAGGGATCATATGCATATTGGCACTTTGGGTTTCAATATCACGTCGTGGTATCGGGAACTGCTCCACTTGCCAGTAATACCATCGCCTGGTCTGAGTGATTTCAATCTTCGCCAAAACGCTCTCATCTGACATTTTCTGCCAGCCTAATGCTAAGTCGGTCGGGGATAAGTCACTTTCTCTGTCTAAACGATAATCTTCACGCCCCAACACTTTCGCTTGTAGTGAAAAGTGTGCCAGTGGTGTGATTTGATACCCTTCAAACTTAAACGGCATCGCTTGACTGAGCTGTGATTGCACTGGCGCCTGAGCCACTTTAACACCCGGCCCTAAACTGACTTCTTCTTTATGCTGACATTGTTTTACAGTAACAACGACAAGCACAATCAACAAAAGCCATTTCACTAGCGTCATTGGGGAGTAGTGAGATTAAAGCGTTTGCCAGCAAGCATAATCAGCAATAAGACCGGTAGCCCCATCAGGGCCGTCATCAAGAAAAAGCTTTCAAAACCGATGGATTCCACCATAGAGCCTGAATAACCGCCCAACACTTTGGGGATTAAGGTCATCAATGAGCTAAAAATCGCATACTGTACAGCGGTAAAAGAGATATTGGTCAAACTGGATAAAAAAGCAATAAAGGCGGCATTCGCCAGGCCACCCGATAAATTATCAGCGGTAATCACCACATAGAGCATGGTGATATCGTGACCGCTTTGCACCAGCAGCATAAATAGCAGATTGGTAATAGCAGATAACACCGCGCCCAGCATCAATATCGGCATCACGCCATAACGCAAAACCAATATACCACCGTAGAAAGCACCGAAGATGGTCATAAACACGCCAAAGGTTTTCACGACAGTGGCGATTTCAGTTTTGGTAAACCCCAGGCTTTGATAAAGTGGATTTGCCACCACCCCAAGCACAATATCTGAAATCCGATACAAGCCCACTAGAGCCAATAATAACCAAGCTAAAGACCAGCCATAACGGGTAAAGAAGTCCTGAATAGGTGCAACATAACTGTGAGTCACACTTTGTTTATCGATAAACTTTATTTGTGTCATCAGCATCGCAACTAACGCTGCAGCAAAACCGGCAAATACCAGCCGGATCAATTCGATAATCACTGACACCAACTGAGGGTTACTGAGAAACATACCCAGCTTTTGTTTCGCCTGCTCCGTTAAGTCTGCTGTCAGTGCAAAGCTACAGATAAAGGCGCTCACCGCCAGCAAAAAGGTTATAAAAAATCGCACATGATGACGACGGTTGATTAAAGCTGATTCCTGTTGTTGCTTGGGCTCATCAATGATCAAGGTGGTCACAATGCCAAACAAAAATAAACTGGCCATGCTCCAGTAGGTTATTTGCCAAGCCTCAAAGTTATATTGCTCCATGCTGGTGCCAAAATAACTAGCCAAGAATAAGGCGCCACCACCTGCCACTAACATGCCAATTCGATAACCAGCAATGTAACTGGCCGACATCATCGCTTGCAGTTCAGCATTGGCAGATTCAATACGGTAGGCATCAGTCACAATATCCTGGGTAGCCGAGGAAAAGCCCAGACACACGGCTGCTACCCCCATCCAAACTAAAGAATCTTGGGCTGGATCCACCATTGCCATAAAAATAATGGAGCCCATCACCATGCATTGGGATAATAATAGCCAGGCACGACGACGACCGAGCAAACGGGTTAATATCGGTAAGGGCATCACATCCACCAGCGGTGCCCAGACGAATTTGAATGAGTAACCCAGCGCTGCCCAGCTGAAATAAGTGATTTCACTTTTTGCGATACCGACTTCGCCAAGCCATAGGCTTAATGTGGAAAAAATCAGTAATAACGGCAGACCTGCCATGATGCCAAACACAAGCATTGTGAGCACCCGTGGGTGCATAAATGCCTGTAAACTCTCATGCCATGAACGTAGTCGTGCTATCAAAATCGGTCTCAGATCGCGTTGAATCAGCTAAAGTAACATTGAAGTATATCTGGTTCCACTTTTGTTGCTTGAGATGCAGATAGCCAGAAAACATTGCTGATCATCATGCAGTCAACGATAATGAGAAAATAATGAGAACACACTTCTGATATTCTTGATACCTCATGGCTAAGCAACGCAAAATAATTCACGTTGATATGGATGCTTTTTTTGCTTCGGTGGAACAGCGTGATTACCCGGAATACAAAGGCAAACCATTGATTGTCGGTGGCCAGCCTAACAGCCGTGGCGTGGTCGCAGCCTGTAGTTATGAAGCCAGAAAATATGGCATTCACTCGGCCATGCCCTGTTCGCGCGCCTATCGCTTATGCCCCCAAGCGCTGTTTGTACCGCCCCGCTTTGATGCCTACCGTGAAGTTTCCAACCAAATCCGTGATATTTTCTGGCGCTATGCCAGTGAAGTTGAGCCTTTATCTCTCGATGAAGCCTATTTGGATGTCACCTACACAGAAGCTTTCAATGGTTCAGCGACATTGATTGCCCAGGCCATTAAACGTGAGATTTTGCTGGAAACTAGACTCACAGCCTCTGCTGGTGTTTCCTACAATAAATTCCTCGCCAAAATTGCCTCTGATATGGATAAACCCAACGGGCTTTATGTCATCAGACCTGAACAAGGCGAAGCCTTTGTCGCCGATCTTCCTGTCGGTAAATTTCATGGCGTTGGTCCTGCCACAGAAACCAAAATGCACAACCTCGGCATTCATACCGGCAAGGACCTGCGTGAGAAATCATTAAGCGAACTGACTGAGCGTTTCGGCAAGGCGGGTCAGTATTACTTCAACATCGCCCGAGCCATCGACGACCGCCCGGTTCGTAGCCAACGTATCCGTAAATCACTCGGTAAAGAAACCACCTTTGCAGAAGATATTCACTCGATTCCTGAGTTAACCGCCAAACTGCTCGATTTGGCTGAACGCGTCTTTGAGAGTTTGGATAAACAACAACTGAAAGCACGTACCGTCACCGTTAAAGTGAAATATGCTGACTTTCAACAAGTCACCCGGGCACACAGCGCCGAGCACATCATTAAACTGACTGACTTAAAAAAGATTATTCCGTTGTTACTGGAGAAAACAGAGGCGGGTCATAAACCAGTAAGACTGGTCGGATTAAGTATGAGTGGGTTTGATTTGCCTTCTACAGAAACTGTTCAACCACAGCTGGACTTTGAACTGCATGATCAGTTTTAAAAACCACGCACCCTAGAGTTGGATTGAAGGGGGAACCCCAATGTGAACTTAATGACGACATTGAGCTCCTCCCTCCTTTTTTATGCCAAGCAGTATTTCCTAAAAAGCCGATTTAATACGATTTTTCAGGATTTTATAACGGCTAAACGCACATTTCACAAAGTTGCCATCTCTATGTTTAAAGCGTTTCTTTAGTGCTTTTTTCACTTCCCATGTGCCTTTGTAACCGTTGGGAAAGACCACTAAATCCCCGGCTTTAAATGTGGTTGCAGGTCCACCATCATTGGGCGTCATTACACACTCCCCTTCCACAATGTATGCCACTTCAGTGGTGACAAATGACCAAGGGAATACAGAGACTTCTTTTTCCCAAGTGGGCCAATGCTCGACGCCCATCTGTTTTAATTGTGCTTCGCTGGGATTGCTGTCCACGGTAATGTTGTTCATTTAGATTCCTAGATATAAATTTGCTTAAAACCTGCCATGTTTGGCATGAGCTGAAAGTTGAAGATGCTATATTCTGCCTGTATTTCTGTAATAAACCGAATTTGCTGTTCATATTCGATATCAGAGTGAAGCCATATTTGCCATAATGCCCCTTTGCTTTAATCACTGATTTATCTATGTATACTGAAGGACAATCCGCACTGGACGTGCTACAGAACATCTTTGGCTACGATTCCTTTCGACATAATCAACAGGATATCGTTGATCACCTTATCCATGGTGGTGATGCTCTGGTATTAATGCCAACCGGCGGTGGTAAATCGCTTTGTTATCAGATTCCGGCACTTATCAGAAAAGGCACTGGCATTGTGGTGTCACCGTTAATTGCCCTGATGCAGGATCAGGTGGTGGCGTTAAACGAATTAGGTGTAAAAGCCGCTTTTCTGAACTCCAGTCTTTCAGCAAATGAAGCCCGTACAGTCGAGCAAGAACTTGAAGCTGGACTGATTGATGTGCTGTATATCGCCCCAGAGCGTTTATTAAACGAACGCACACTATCTTTGTTGAGTCGTGTCAGTATTGCTTTGTTTGCGATAGACGAAGCGCATTGTGTGTCGCAATGGGGACATGACTTTCGCCCTGAATACCAACAGCTTCGTTTGCTTCATGAGCTATTTCCTAATGTGCCGCGTGTCGCCCTCACAGCTACAGCCGATAAACGTACGCGTCAGGAAATCATTGAACAGCTCAATCTGCAGCAAGCCAATGTTTATCTGAATAGTTTTGACAGGCCCAATATTTTTTATGCGATTACTGAAGCGACTCAAGCCAAACAACAGCTTTGGCAGTTTATCGAGGAACATCACGCCAACGATGCCGGTATTGTTTATTGCCTGTCTCGCAAAAAAGTAGAAGCCATTGCCGAGTGGCTTCAGGAACAAGGTCGGGTTGCCCTGCCTTATCATGCCGGCCTATCTAATGACATCAGGGCTAAACATCAACAGCGCTTTTTACGCGAAGAAGGTGTGATCATTGTCGCCACCATCGCCTTTGGTATGGGTATTGATAAACCCGATGTGCGATTTGTCGCTCACCTGAATTTGCCGAAAAATATTGAAGCTTATTATCAGGAAACCGGCCGCGCGGGTCGCGATGGTTTACCGGCCCATGCCTGGATGGCCTATGGCCAGCAGGACGTGATCA
>NZ_DDNT01000009.1:36475-102224 GCF_002341285.1 Methylophaga sp. UBA2513
ATGCCTGGATGGCCTATGGCCTGCAGGATGTCATTACCCTGCGGCAGTTTATGCAAGACTCTAATGCGCCCGATATGATCAAGCGGGTTGAACAGCATAAATTAGATGCCATGCTCGGTTTATGTGAACTCATCACTTGCCGTCGTCAGGCCATACTGGCCTATTTTGATGAAGAAGCCCCTGAAAAATGCGGCCAATGCGATAACTGCCAAACGCCGCCAGAAAGCTTTGATGCGACAGAAATAGCACAGAAAGCCCTATCCTGCGTTTACCGCACTGAGCAGCGTTTTGGGGTGAATTATTTAATCGATGTGTTACTGGGTAGTGACGATGATCGTATCAAACATAATCAGCATGATAAGTTGAGCACTTATGGCATCGGCACTGAACTGAATGCGACGCAATGGCGAGGCATTTTCCGGCAGTTAATTGCCACAGGTTATCTCGATATTGATATTCAACGTTATGGCGCATTACGACTGACAGAAAAATGTCGGCCCGTATTACGCGGCGAGCAAACATTAAAATTAAGAAAACAGTCTCCAAAAAAATCTACGGCTAAAGCCAGTAAAAGACAAACCGCTGTTCGCCCACAAGACGAGCGTCTATGGGAAGCCTTGCGTCAATTACGTTCTGATATAGCCAAACAGCATGGTGTGCCACCTTATGTTATTTTTCATGATGCGACATTATTGGAAATGTGTCGTTACCGGCCTGCAGATATGGCGGCAATGCAACGGATTTCCGGAGTGGGCGAGCAGAAACTCAATCATTATGGTCATGCGTTTTTAGAGCTGATTCAACAGCATCCCTTATCAGAATTACTTAATAACGGCTTGAGTGACACCATTAATGACACGCTGTTATTACTTGAAAAGGGACATGGCATAGATAACATTGCTAAACAGCGCAATTTGAAACTCAGCACGGTATACAGCCATCTGGCTGAAGGCATCAACGCCGGCTTGCTGGATGTGAAAGACGTATTAGATCTGGAAGATGCCGAGCTCAACACAATTGTGCTCACCATTGAATCTTTAGGCGATGAGTCGCAGAGCCTCAAAGCGATTTATCAGGCGCTGGATGAAGCTTATGATTATGGTGTAATTCGTTGCGTGCTTGCCTCAATGTATTAGAGCACACATAGACTAAGTTCAGGCTTTATCAGACTGCACTTGTTGTAACTGCTTCAATATTGCCTCAGATTCCTGTGTCAGCGAGGCAAACAGTCGCATATCACCATTACGCTGAGCAGTTAATGCCTGTTCACGCTTTTGCGCTAGTTGCTTTTTTAGCTTTTTCTCTGGATCGGACTTGAATAATGACCACATACATAACTCTCTGATGAATAAATAAGTCAGAGAGTTATGTCGCGATAAAGTTCGTTTTTATTCTGCCAGCTCGTAGTCGTAATCAATAATAAGTGGTGCATGATCTGAAAATGACTCGTCTCGATAGATTTCAGTTGCTTTAACTTTGCCTTTCATACTTGGCGTTAAGATATGGTAATCAATGCGCCATCCGACGTTGTTCGCTCTGGCCTGACCACGGTTTGACCACCAAGTATATTGGTGTTCTTCCTGAGGTAACTCACGGAAGGCATCAATAAAGCCCATGTCATCAAACAACTTGTCTAGCCAGGCTCGTTCTTCAGGCAGGAAGCCTGAATTTTTCAAATTGCCTTTCCAGTTACGAATATCTTCATTTTTATGTGCAATATTCCAATCGCCGCAGATTAAGACATCGCGACCGGAATCTTTCATTTCCTGCATTTTTATTTCGAAAAAATCCATGCAGCGATACTTAACCAATTGACGCTCTTCTTTTGATGATCCTGAGGGCATATACAGTGAAATGACGCTCAAATTACCAAAACGCGCTTCGATATAACGACCTTCTGCATCAAACTCCTCATTGCCCATACCAACAATGACTTCATCGGGCTCTGCTTTGCAATACAATGCCACACCGCTGTAGCCCTTTTTTTCAGCATCATGGTAATAACAGTGATATCCTTGCGGCCTGAAAATATCATCTTCGAGTTGATGAACTTGGGCTTTGGTTTCCTGAATACAGACAACATCTGCGTTTTGTTTAGGCAACCAGTCAAAAAAACCTTTACGGGCGGCGGCTCGAATACCGTTCACATTGGCTGTGATTATGCGCATGGGTCATCCTATTGAAAAATAATCACATAATACCATTTACAAATCAGATTAAAATCCGGATAATGTCGGGCTCATCTGTAAATACAGATAGCTAGGTTTAGCTACAGATAAATGAATTTTTAGGAGAAGCACTTTGGCAAATTCGGCACAAGCAAGAAAACGCGCGCGTCAAGCAGAAGTACACCGTCAGCGTAACGCCAGCCAACGTTCAGCGATGCGTACAACGATTAAAGCACTGAGAAAAGCAATCGCAGCTGGTGATAAAGAACAAGCTGTTGCTGCTTTCAAAGTTGCAGCGCCTGCATTAGATCGTATGGCGGGTAAAGGCATTATTCACAAGAATACTGCTGCTCGTGGTAAAAGCCGCTTGAACAACGCTGTTCGCGCAATGTAATTTAAAGTTTCGACTTTATAAAAAAACCGACTTTACGTCGGTTTTTTTATGTCTGCAATTTTGTTTTTTTATTGATTAGCTGGTTAATACCAGATTATCACGGTGAATTAATTCTGGTTCGCCAACATAGCCCAGAATAGATTCAATTTCAGTGCTGGGTTTGCCTTTAATCAGACGCGCTTCGTCAGCATTATAATTGGCTAAGCCTCTGGCGATTTCTTTACCATTCACATCACGACAAATCACCAGTTCACCGCGGGTAAACTGGCCTTCCACATGGGTTACGCCAACCGGTAACAAGCTTCTTCCCTGCTCTCTTAACACAGCCACAGCACCATCATCGAGTACCAATTGCCCTTTAGCAATTAAGTGTCCCACCAACCACTGTTGGCGCGCTGTAATCGGTTTATTGTCAGGCCACAGTAATGTGCCTACGCCGTTTCCCGCGGCCAGATGGCGAAGATTGTCAGGATGTTTACCGGATAAGATAACGGTGTAAGCACCTGAACGTGCTGCACGACGTGCAGCTAATAGTTTAGTGGTCATACCACCGCGACCGAGCTCACCTTTGCTATCACCGGCCATTTGATCAAGTGCCGCATTGCTGGCAGCTGATGCGGCAATCATGCGAGCATTCGGATTTGTGCGGGGGTCAGAATCAAACAAGCCATCTTGATCTGTCAAAATAACTAATACATCGGCTTCAACAAGATTGGCCGTCATAGCAGCTAAGGTATCGTTATCTCCGAAGCGGATTTCTTCTGTGGCAATGGTATCGTTCTCATTCACCACGGGCAGAATATCGAGTTCGAGCAGCGTTTGCAGTGCACTTCGTGCATTAAGATGGCGACCACGATCTGATAAGTCAGAGTGAGTCAGTAAGATTTGGGCCGTATGGATACCGTGCTTGCCACATTCTGTGGCATAGGCGTTGACCAACTCCATCTGACCAACACTGGCAGCCGCTTGCAGACGATGAATTTCATGTGGACGTCTTTTCCAGCCCAACTTCTGCATGCCTGCAGCCACAGAGCCAGATGTGACTAGCACGACTTCTTTACCTTGGCGACGCAATTCGGCTATTTCCGCGCTTAACCAACGGATACGATCCGTATCCAAACCTTCACCAATACGGGTCAATAAAGCACTGCCAATTTTGATAACCCAGCGCTTAGTGTTCAATAATTGCTGATGCGGCTCTGTCACTGAAGTTTATTCCTGAACATCATCCTGTGAACTATCTGCACTTTTGTCTTTTTCACTGGCACGAGACTCTTCCAGATAATTCATGACATCGTTGACGAGGGCATCACACCCTTCACCACTCTGACCACTAATGTAGAACACTTTACCTTTCCATTGCAGTCGGTCCAGCACTTCTTGACATAAATCTTCGCGAATATCTTCTGGGACTAGGTCCATTTTATTCAGAACCAACCACTGGTCCTGACTACCTAAAGCTTCACTGTAGTTTTCCAGTTCACGATTAATAATCTGTACACTTTCTACCGGATCCTGTTTCACATCAACTGGCGCCATATCAACAAGATGTAAAAGTAAACGTGTGCGCGTTAAGTGTTTCAGAAACTGAATCCCCAAACCCGCGCCTTCTGCCGCACCTTCGACCAAGCCAGGAATATCGGCAATCACAAAACTGCGCACGTCTTTTAAGGTAACCACACCTAAATTCGGATAAAGTGTGGTGAAAGGATAGTTTGCGACTTTAGGTTGCGCAGCTGACACCTGACTAATAAAGGTTGATTTACCCGCATTGGGTAATCCCAACAGTCCGACATCAGCGAGCAGCTTCATCTCCAGCCGCAATGTACGTTCTTCCCCGGGAGTACCATCACTGGTTTGACGTGGGGCTCGGTTAATACTGGATTTATAGCGCGCATTACCCAGACCATGCCAACCACCTTTTGCGACGAGTAACTTATCACCGTCCTTAGTTAAGTCGCCAATGAGTTCATCGGTATCATCATCCCAAGCTTCAGTACCAATAGGCACTTTGATAACCAAGTCTTCACCGCGTGCACCACTACACAGACGACCACGACCATGCTCACCACGCTGCGCTCTAAAGTTACGTTGATAACGAAAATCAATCAGCGTGTTGACCTGAGAATCTGCCAATAGGTAGACATCACCACCATCGCCGCCATCACCACCGTCAGGACCGCCAAAAGGAATGAATTTCTCACGGCGAAAACTCAAACAGCCGTTACCACCGCCACCGGCACTGATTTTAATTTTCGCTTCATCCACAAATTTCATTGTCGCTTCCCGACCTTAATCTTATGTTCTTTCTGGTCATAAAACGTATATGCCAGAAACAAAAAACCCCGCATCAGCGGGGCTTTGTGCTGTTTGCCCCATACGGGCTAACAAATATTCTTAGTCAGCAACAACACTGACGAAAGTACGGTTTTGAGGACCTTTGGTCTCAAATAATACTTTACCTTCAGCTGTTGCAAATAAAGTATGGTCTTTACCGATACCTACGTTACGACCTGCATGGTAACGTGTACCACGCTGACGTATTAAAATGTTACCACCAGACACTAATTCACCACCGTAGCGTTTTACACCAAGGCGTTTAGACTCTGAATCACGTCCGTTACGAGTACTACCACCAGCTTTCTTATGAGCCATTTCTTAAACCTCTTTTCCGATTCTTAGGCTGAGATGCCTGTGATTTCGATTTCAGTATATGCTTGACGGTGACCCATCTGTTTTTGATGGTGCTTACGACGTTTGAATTTGACGATTTTCACTTTATCGCCACGGCCGTTAGCTGCCACTTTTGCAGTCACTTTTGCACCGTCCAGGTAAGGCGCACCAACTTTGATGTCTTCACCTTCGCCAACTAACAGAACTTTATCAAGCTCAACCGTATCACCGGCTTCAGCAGTCAATTTTTCAATGCGGAGCTTTTCGCCCTCTTTAACTCGGTATTGTTTACCGCCAGTCGCGACAATAGCGTACATCGCTGTCTCCAAAGTATAATAGTGTTAATGCGGGTTACCCCACAAAAGACCGGCAATTGTATCTCCTTTCTTCAAGGAGATCAAATTCATATTGAAATATTTGCGCAGTATTCTCGCTCATGAGAAAGTACGCGTTTAAATTACACATTATAGGCAGATTACGGTTCCGTGGATATCCAATCCATCTATTCTTTAATTCAAGATGACATGAAAGCTGTAGACGAGTTGATCCAACAACGCTTACAGTCAGATGTTGCTCTCATTAACCAACTTGGCTTTTATATTATCAATAGTGGCGGTAAAAGGCTTCGCCCCGCCATCGCTATATTATCCGCCAGAGCATGTGGCTATGAAGGTAGCCAACACATTAATCTTGCCACCATTATCGAATTCATTCACACCGCCACCTTATTACATGATGACGTCGTGGATAATTCTGATATGCGTCGCGGCCAGGAGACAGCGAACTCTCTGTGGGGAAATGAAGCCAGTGTATTGGTCGGTGACTTTCTCTACACTCGATCCTTTGAAATGATGGTCGAAATTGAATCAATGCGATTGATGCAAATTCTCTCTCATACGACGAATGTCATTGCTGAAGGCGAGGTACTGCAACTATTAAATTGTCACGATGCAGATACTACCGAAGCACGGTATCTTGAGGTTATCCATCATAAAACCGCGAAATTATTCGAGGCTGCTGGCCAGTTAGGTGCAGTCATCTCTGGCTCTGAGCCCCATATTGAAACCGCAATGGCCAATTACGCCATGCACTTGGGCAGCGCCTTCCAATTAGTGGATGACTTACTGGATTACAGCCAATCCAGCGAGACTATTGGTAAAAATATCGGCGATGATCTTGCAGAAGGCAAACCCACTTTACCACTGATATACGCCATGCAGCATGGCAATGCAGAGCAAGCAGCCATTATTCGAGAAGCGATAGAAAATGGGCAACGGGATAGAATCACTGAAATCATCCAGATCATTCAAGAAACCGGCGCCATTGACTACACAGCGAAGGCAGCAGAACAGGAAGTTAAGCAAGCTAAAGATTCACTCGACCTGCTTGTAGATAGTGAATATAAACAAGCACTATTATCGTTAGCTGACTTTTCAGTACAGCGCGATTACTAAATGCATTTAATGTCATCGATATGCTAACAAGAGCAGACCATAATCCATCCCGCTCGCATAGCTAGAGGTATTAGCAGCATATGATCTCAAACAGTGACATTTTAAATGCCAGAATTCTTATTGTTGATGACCAGCTCGTCAACATTAAATTACTGGAGAAGATGCTGCATCAGGCTGGTTTCACTTCTCTTTTTTCTACGACACGAGGTGCGGAAGTAGAACAGCGTTATTTTGAATACGAAATCGATCTCATCCTACTGGATATTCGCATGCCGGATATGGATGGTTTTCAGGTAATGCAAACACTACAAACAGCGATTCAGAACGATTACCTGCCAGTTCTCGTTATTACTGCAGAACTTACTCAGGAAATCAGAAAAAAATCGCTCTGTTCCGGTGCCAAAGATTTCATCACCAAACCCTTTGATCAAACTGAAGTGATCCAACGTATCAGAAACATGCTGGAAGTCCGCTTGTTACACAAACAGGTAAAGACGCAGAATGAAACACTTGAACAACAGGTCAGACACAGGACACAACAGCTAGAACAAAGTCGTCTTGAAATTATTAAACGCTTAGGCAGGGCTGCAGAATATAAAGACAATGAAACCGGCAATCACATATTGCGTATGAGCCATTTTGCGCAAATGCTAGCGCTTGCAGCAGGTTTAGATGAGAGTTTTGCCGCCGATATACTGACTGCGGCACCAATGCATGATATTGGAAAAATCGGTATTCCTGACCATATTCTCCTTAAACCTGGAAAGTTAGATGCTGACGAGTGGGAAGTGATGAAAACACACGTCAGGATTGGGGCTGATCTATTAGCTGATACGAATGTGCCGCTACTCAAACTGGCCAGCAATATTGCACTGACTCATCATGAAAAATGGGACGGATCAGGTTACCCACAGGGTTTAAAAGGCAAGGATATTCCTATTGAAGGCCGCATCTGTTCCATATCGGATGTTTTTGATGCGTTGACGTCAGAGCGTCCATACAAGAAAGCCTGGCCAATTGAAAAAGCCGTCGATTATCTCATTGAACAAAAAGGTCGACATTTTGATCCAGAGTTAGTGACACACTTTCTTACCATCATCGAACAAGTCCTTCATTACCGTGCCCGCTTCCCTGATCATGTCGCAGAAACATCCGATATGGCTTAATTTCACTTAAATGCTTTTTAGTTGCTGAAAGGTTCGCTATCCTTACTAACTATGGCTCAAATATATAAATATCACTTATTCTTCTGTACTCATCAGCGAGACGATGGCAGTGCTAATTGCGGAGAGCATGGTTCACAGTCGCTTCGTGATTACGCAAAACAACGTGTGAAAGAACTAAAAATAAAGAAAGTCCGGGTGAATAATGCAGGATGTCTAAATCGATGCAAGCTGGGGCCCATGTTAGTTATCTATCCTGAAGGGACTTGGTATCACTTTGAAACTGAAGCAGATATTGATGAAATCATTGAGTCCCACTTGCTAAACGACACGATTGTGGAACGCCTAGTTAAATGACGCCGGATCAATACTGTCGCGACAAAGCAGCAAAAAGTGGCTCAAGCTTTTATTACAGCTTTATGTTCTTACCGCCACAACGACGCCAGGCCATCACTGCGTTATACGCTTTTTGTCGAGAGGTCGATGATGCTGTTGATGAAATAGCGGATCCAGAAGTCGCGGCACAAACCTTAGCTTGGTGGCGAACGGAAGTAGAGAATATATTCAACAAAACAGCCACACATCCAGTTGGTAAAGCCTTAGAAGAAGCACTACAGCATTTCGAGCTGCATCAAGAATATTTCCTTGAAATTATTGATGGCATGGAAATGGACTTATACCAACACAGATATGAGGCATTTAAACATCTTGCGTTGTATTGTCATCGTGTTGCCAGTGTTGTCGGGTTACTTGCTGCAGAGATTTTTGGTTATCAACACCGCCAGACGCTTAAATATGCAGAAAAACTGGGGTTGGCTTTTCAGTTAACCAATATTATTCGTGATGTTCGTGAAGATGCTGAGCGTGGCCGTATCTATTTACCTCAAGAGGATATGGACCAATTTGGTGTTAAAGTAGATGACATCCTGGCACTTAAGCAAACACCAGAACTAACCGCTCTTCTGGCCTTTGAAACGGATCGTGCCCGTACTTTTTATCAAGAAGCAAAAGGCTTGTTACCTCCTGAAGATCGTTACGCTCAGCGCACCGGACTCATTATGTCTGCTATCTATGAAGCGACACTTGATGAAATAGAAAAAGACCAGTTTCGCGTGATGAAACAGCGCGTCTCTTTAACGCCCTTAAAAAAACTCTGGTTAGCCTGGCGTACATCCAGAGCAGAAAAAAAACATCAACAATGACCACCATAATTGTTGGCGGCGGCTGGAGTGGACTTGCTGCTGCTGTGCGTTTACTTGAACAAGGTGAGTCGGTCCATCTAATCGAGTCGGCAAAGCAGTTAGGAGGGCGCGCGCGAAATGTTTCTTGGAACGAGCAAACCATTGATAACGGCCAGCATCTGCTGATTGGCGCCTATCAGCAGACTTTAAAATTATTGCAGGACATAGGTGCCGAAGAATCTGAGCTGTTTCGACGTCTTCCTTTAAATGTATCAATACACCACCCTTATTTTGCTGATTTAACCTTGACAGATACCCGGTATCTCCCCTGGCCACTCTCACTGATAATAAAAACTTGGCAACTCAATGGCTTTCCTGTTTTTGTGCAACTATCTCGGCTTATGTTTAAGGCTCGTTTGCAAAAGAAACTAGACGATATTCCTGTCTTAACCTGGCTAAAAAAAGAAAAACAAAGCGAGCGACTCATTAAGCAATTATGGGAACCACTATGTCTCGCGACCATGAACACACCTGTTTCAGAAGCATCTACTCATCTTTTTGCTAACGTTTTATTAGGCACCTTCAAAAAACGTGAATATGCTGACTTTCTCATTCCCAAAGTCCCTCTTGGAGATAGTTTACCTGCCTATGCTGAACGCTATATTCAGCAAAAAGGCGGAGAAATTTCTTTGCAAAAACGTGTCAAATCCATTCTGATAGAAGAGAATAAAGCGATGGGTGTTGTCACAGCCGATGATAGGCACCTGAAAGCTGACAATATTATTATCGCGACTGGATCTCACACGACACAACGTCTGATGGGTAAATATTGGTCATCCTCTCAACCAAGTTTTTACCCAATTATTACCGTCTATTTGCAATATACGCCTGACACAAAACTGTCCCGTCCACTATTGGGTTTAAGCGGCACTTTAGGGCAATGGGTATTTGATCGGGGTAATGGTCTACTTGCCATTGTCATCAGTGGGCCGGGCAAGCATCTTGAGTCAACGAATGATGAGCTTATCGATCGCTTACACGATGAACTTTGCCAAGCTGACTTAGTCATTACCTCAGCATTGATTGATGGTTATGTTATCCGTGAAAAACGAGCTACCTTCAGCAGTTACGTTGATGTCAGCTCAGATCGGCCACATACACAATCCTCAGTAAATGGATTGTATTTAGCCGGTGATATTATTCATAACCTGTATCCTGCTACACTAGAGGGTGCGGTGATTAATGGTGAGAAAGCCGCCGAATTGATAATGACAATCAACACGGTTCGCTAAGCGATTAATCAC
This sequence comes from Methylophaga sp. UBA2513, assembly GCF_002341285.1. Taxonomy (NCBI): domain Bacteria; kingdom Pseudomonadati; phylum Pseudomonadota; class Gammaproteobacteria; order Thiotrichales; family Piscirickettsiaceae; genus Methylophaga; species Methylophaga sp. UBA2513. The sequence goes on from NZ_DDNT01000009.1 coordinate 46,813, forward strand.
TTGCTATACTTTATGGCTCAATATTTATAACAATAAGGGAATGCTATGCTGAAACAGATTAAATTACTTTTAATTGCGTTATTTTTAGGTACATTTATCGTTGCTTGCGGCGATGACAACACTGCCCAAACAGAATCTAACGATGCCTCTACCCCTTCATCTGCTGAAATGAGCAGTGATGATACAACGGACACAGCCGGTACAGTGACTGATGAAACTGACACCATTGCTGGTATGACCAAAGAAGAAGCCATTGCAAAATGGGGTGAACCCGATGTTACCCAGACACACAAAATCGACTCATTGACGGTTGATCACCTTGAATGGCATAAAAAAGATGGTATTACAGCAGTACAATTCCACAACGATGTTGCACAATTCAGCCAATTCGTACCAGCTGAATAAATCTTAATGCAATTACATACTGAGGATGGCCAATTGGCTCAGCAAATTATTCTTATCACCGGTGCCGCTCAAGGCATCGGTGCCTCAGTAGCAAAAGCCTGCGCAAACGCAGGTGCTACAGTCATCCTACTGGACAAACAGGTTCCACAACTTGAGAGTGTTTATGATGAGATTGTGGAACAAACGGGTATCACTCCAGCCATCTACCCTCTTGATCTCAAGGGAGCAACAGTGGATGACTATAAACAGTTAGCCAAAACTATCTCTGATAACTTTGGCAGATTAGATGCATTAGTGCACTGCGCCGCTACCTTGGGACAGTTAGCGCCGGTTATCAATCAAGATGCTAAAACATGGGCTGAAACCCTGCATATCAACCTGACAGCTGCCTATTTACTTACCCAGGCTTGTCTTCCTCTGCTCAAGCAGCAAAATAGCCAGCTTATTTTCACTACAGATATTCACAAGCATACTGCTTACTGGGGCGCTTACGGTATCAGTAAGGCTGCGATAGAAGCCTTTGCGGCTCAACTGCAGGACGAGCTTGAAGCTGAAGGAAAAGTCAGCGTCAGCACCATTGATCCTGGTGAAGTGAGAACGAGCTTATTTGCACGGGCTTATCCAGCACGCAATCCTGAAGGCTTGAAATCACCTGATGATATAGTCGGTTTATACTTATCCAAACTCATGACAAAAGCGGAACAAGCCGGTTAGTTTAGCGTCAAAGTTTCGGCATCAATAATGTAAGACACTGATTTAATTACATTAATAGTTGTTGGCACACTTATAGCAGGTTATATTCATAACTTGAATAAGGATGTGCTCCCATGGAACACGTATCAACAACAAATCAACTAAGACTAAGCCTTGTTGAAGGCTTAAAGCCAAAACAAGATATTGCGCAGACAAAAACAGCAGAACAAGTTCATCAACAGCTGCCTTATATACTACAAACCAGTCTTATCCTTGAAGACATGCTTGGATTATTTCAACGCGAAGTTGATGCCGTTTTCCCTGAGTGCAGTTTCCATTATCAAAACAGTAGCATGAAAGTGCAGATTGATTCCGCACAGAAATTTCATCATCGTTGCCACTACAAACTTGAAATGAATGGGGATTATCTGGGTGACATCACCTTCACTCAGCGTAAAAAGTTTTCTGATGCTGACATTAATTTCCTGGAAGACTTACTCAGCTTGTTGGTTCACCCTCTCAAAAACTGTCTGCTTTATAAAAAAGCGTTAGCTGCAGCATTGTTAGATGATCTGACAAACCTAGGGAATCGTGCAGCTTATGAGAAGAACTTACAACGAGAAGTAGAAAGAACAAAACGCCATGACACGCCTCTGTCACTTATCGTGATCGATATCGATAATTTCAAATCTATCAATGATAAATTTGGTCACTCATCTGGTGACAAGGCACTAAAAATACTTGCTGATATGATTAATCATTCACTCCGTAGTAGTGATATGGCATTCAGATTTGGTGGTGAAGAGTTTGTTTTATTACTGCCTGAAACCAATATTCATGATGCAGAAATTGTGGCAGAGAGAGTACGTGAATCTGTCTCTCAAATACTGTCACATGATGGAAAAAACAGCTTTAGCTTTACGGTGAGTTTAGGTGTAGCCCAGCTCCACACGAATGAAGAGGGCTACCACTTGTTTGAGCGCGCTGATATGGCCCTCTATGAAGCCAAACACACGGGCAAAAATGTGACCGTATGCGCCAGACAACCGTAAGTAACTATAAACTGACTAATGTCCTCTGATACGTGGTCTTCTCTTTGGAGCAGCCTCTTCCGCATCACGCTTTTGTTCAGCTTTATTTGTACTAAACTCTTTTCTCGGGCGCGTTTTTTTAGCTCGTTCTTGCTTTGCCGCCGGCTGTTTACGTCCAGAGGTGGCTTTGCTAACAGGCTTCATCCCTGCTTGCTCATAGAGATAATCTAAATCTGAGCCTTCAAGCTTAGTCCAGTGCCCCATACGCAGGTTATTAGGAATAATGATAGGTCCATAACGCACCCGCATCAGACGACTGACTTGTACCCCTTGGCTTTCCCATAAACGACGCACTTCACGGTTACGACCTTCCTGAATAACCACGTGATACCACTTATTGGCACCTTCGCCACCAGACTCCTGAATATCAGCAAACTTAGCTTCACCGTCCTCAAGCATAACGCCGTCACGCAGCGCCTGCATCATGTCTGATGTGACTTCACCCAAGACACGTACCGCATACTCACGATCCATTTCAAGGGAAGGATGCATCAAACGATTCGCCAGCTCACCATCAGTGGTCAGAATAATTAGGCCGCTGGTATTTAAATCGAGTCGTCCAACACTCACCCAACGACCCTGCTCCGGAATAGGCAGCGACTGAAAGATCGTACGGCGACCTTCAGGGTCCTTACGCGTGCATACTTCACCAACAGGCTTGTTATAAAGAATGACCTGCTTAGCAGGCTCTTGCCACAAGCGTTTCGGCGAAAGCGGTTTATTATCGAGTTTTAAACGATCACCTTCACTAATCTGATCACCTAAACTTGCAAGCTCACCATTTCGAGTGACGCGCCCTTCCTTAATCCAGGTTTCAACCTGTCGACGAGAGCCATAACCCGCTCTTGCTAATACTTTTTGAATACGTTCAGCCATAAAACCGCGTCAGCAACCTTTTATTTATAATTTAAACCCATTGATGAACGGACTTCCGCCAAGGTTTCCTGCGCCACTTCACGGGCAGCAGCATTACCATCATCAATAATACGGCGGACATCCTCTGGGTGTTGACTTAAATCCAACGCCCGTTCACGGATGGGTCTCAGTTCGGCACTCACAGCATCAATCAGTGGACCTTTACAGTCCAGACACCCGATACTTGCACTGCGACAACCTTCTTGTACCCATTGTTTTTGATCTTCTGAAGCGTAAACCTCATGCAGCTGCCATACAGGACAGCGCTCAGGTTCACCGGGATCAGTTCGACGGACACGATTGGTATCCGTTGGCATACGTTTAATTTTCTCGGCAAGACTATCATCAGGCTCGCGCAGCGAAATCGTATTACCATAGGACTTGGACATTTTCTGTCCATCCAGTCCCGGCATTTTGGATGCCGGTGTTAATAACGCTTTTGGTTCTGGCAAGATAACTTTACCTGCCCCTTCAAGATAGCCAAACAAACGTTCCATATCACCCAGAGCTAGGTTTTGCTGATTTTTAAGCAACTCTCTAGCCGTAGCAAGTGCGTCCGCGTCACCCTGTTCTTGATAAGACTTACGCAAGTTATTGTACAACTTTGCGTTTTTCTTACCCATTTTTTTGATCGCAGCTTCTGCTTTTTCTTCAAAATCTTTTTCACGACCATAAAGATGATTAAAACGACGAGCGACTTCACGTGTTAACTCAACATGGGCTACCTGATCTTCACCGACAGGTACTTGTCCTGCACGATAAATGAGAATGTCAGCACTTTGTAATAAGGGATAGCCTAAGAAACCATATGTTGATAGATCTTTTTCTTTCAACTTTTCTTGTTGATCCTTATAGGTCGGAACACGTTCCAACCATGACAGTGGCGTCATCATCGACAATAACAAGTGTAATTCCGCATGCTCGGGGACTTTTGACTGTAAAAAAAGCGATGCTGTTGATGGCTCAATGCCAGCGGCTAACCAGTCGATCACCATTTCCCAGACACTATTTTCGATAATGCTGCTGTCTTCATAATGTGTTGTCAGCGCATGCCAGTCTGCAACAAAGAAAAAGCAGTCAAATTCGTGCTGTAATTTAATCCAGTTTTTCAGAACGCCATGATAGTGCCCTAAATGCAGTTGTCCTGTGGGACGCATGCCTGAAACAATGCGACGGGACTGTATTGCAACCGTATCCAAAATGTTCTCCTGATAAGCCTTAATTAGCTAACTATAAAATACTGAATATTTGCGCTGGTAAACCAAACACCATCACCAGCAAATTGAGCATTGCACTGACCAATGGCCATAAAATCAAACTTAAAATACCGAAATAAAGTAGTCCCAACAAAATAAAGAAACCATAAGGTTCTATTCTGCTGAATTTATAAGCCACCGGCCCTGGTAACCAACTCGATAACACACGGCTACCATCGAGGGGTGGAATAGGCAGTAAATTAAGCATCATTAACATTGTATTGATTAATACGCCTGCCACGCCCATAAACATCATTGGCTGCCCCAAACTGATGTCAGCCTGGATTAACATTAATCCTAGCTTGGCAACGATGGCCCATATCACCGCCATAATAAAATTAGCAGCGGGACCTGCTGCAGCCACCCAAGCCATATCGCGTTTGGGCTGACGCAGATTCTGATAGCTCACCGGTACGGGTTTTGCCCAGCCAAACACAAAGCCACCGAGCAGCAATAATAAGCCGGGAACCAGCACCGTACCGATAGGATCAATATGTTTGAATGGGTTGAGTGTGAGCCTTCCCAACATTTGTGCTGTTCTGTCACCTAATTTTAGTGCTACCCAGCCATGTGCAACTTCATGAACCGTGATGGCAAATAACACAGGTATCGCCCAGATAATGATTTTCTGGACCAGACTAAACTCAAACACGAATACTGTCCTGACCGCCCATATAGTAACGTAATGCCTCAGGAATGAGGACAGAACCATCCGCTTGTTGATGATTTTCCATCAACGCCAGCAGAGTTCGACCAACGGCCAGACCTGAACCATTTAAGGTGTGAACCAACTCAGGTTTACCTGTCGCAGGATTGCGCCAGCGAGCTTGTAAACGACGCGCCTGGAAATCACCAAAATTACTACAAGATGAAATCTCTCGGTACGTTTGTTGACTTGGCAACCAGACTTCCAGATCATAAGTTTTTGTTGAAGAAAACCCTAAGTCACCCGTGCACAGATTCACCTTGCGATAAGGTAAATCTAATAGCTGCAATACTTTCTCAGCATGTGCAGTTAATTCTTCATGTGCAGCAGCAGAATCCTCTGGGCGAACGATTTGTACCAACTCAACTTTTTCAAACTGATGCTGACGAATTAACCCGCGCACATCACGACCGTATGAACCGGCCTCACTTCTGAAACAGGGTGTGTGAGCAACAAATTTCAATGGTAGAGAAGCATCTTCAGAAATGCTGTCACGAACAATATTAGTGACAGGCACTTCAGCTGTGGGAATAAGATAAAACTCACCATCATTCACTTTGAACAGATCTTCTTCAAATTTAGGTAACTGCCCCGTTCCTCTTAAAGAGTCTGCATTGACCAAGTAAGGCACATAGGTTTCAGTGTAACCATGCTTCTCACTATGTAAATCCAGCATAAATTGCGTTAAAGCACGTTGTAACTTAGCTAAAGGCCCTGATAAAGTCACAAAACGGGCAGCACTGATTTTTGCTGCGGTATCAAAGTCCATGCCTAAAGTTGCACCCAGATCAACATGATCTTTTGGTTCAAAATCAAACTGTCGTGGCTCTCCCCAACGCAAGACTTCCTGATTTTCACTCTCATCTTGACCGGCAGGCACATCAGCTTGTGGAATATTAGGTATTCCCATGGCGATCTGTTCTAACTGCGCCAAAACTTCATTCAATCGTGACTCAGCCGCTTTATGGCGATCACCTAAATCTTCAATCTCTTTAAGTAATGGCGAGATATCTTCACCCGCGGCCTTGGCTTTACCAATATTTTTAGAACGACTGTTTCGTTCAGTTTGTAACTCCTGAGCTTCAAGTTGGGCCTGTTTTCGTTCTTCTTCGAGTTTTGCTAATAGGGCAACATCTAAAACAAAGCCTCGACGGGCTAATTGCTCAGCTACCTGTTCAGTTTCATTTCTTAATAACTTAGGATCTAACATTCTTTTATTTTCCAGATTGTGCCGTCCAGCTCACAATATGATCTGGCTTAACCATACTTTCTAGCTGTGTGATAATTTTTTCTACTTTTTGTGGGGAATCAAAAAACTCGACCACTAAGGGTAACTCGGGTGATAAATCCAATAACGACGCTTTATGCAATTGATGTTCAGCACCCAATCCAGCAATCCCGCGAAACACGGTAAAACCTTTAATATCGGAGCTTTCCAATAACTTTATAACGCTATCGCCATGATCGCGTCCTTCAGCCAGGTACACTCGCACCATCGTGACATCTATCCGACTCATAATTGTCTCCCCAAGCTCAATCCTACCCATGTCGCCATCAGGCAGAGTAAAACGCTTAGAAGTATATTCAGCATCGCCTTGGTCACATCGCCTGCTTCAAGCAGAGCCATGGTTTCCATTGAAAATGTCGAAAACGTTGTAAAAGCACCAAGTAACCCAATTAAAATGGCAGAACGCCATTCCGTCATGCCTAACTCTCTCTCGATAAAGATAATGAAGAGAAACCCCATCAGTAGAGAACCGAGCACATTAACAGCCAACGTGCCATATGGAAAGTCCCGGCCTAAAATACGATAGACACCATTGGAAACAACAAACCTCAGTACGGCACCCACTGCACCACCTGCGGCAATAGCAATTATTTGGTGCACGAACAACATTCCCTACCCAAAAACAGGTAGTTTACCGTATTCTGGCCTAAGGCTCGCAACTGATTGTTTAATGAGGAAAATAGCATTCAATCATATGCCTGTCATAGCGAATACAAATCACTGACAAACAAACTGTTATCAAGCATTAGCCGTATCTTTCAACCATTTTGCCTAAGGAAACAGGCACAATTTTGCTAGCATGACCTGCGCTGCCAAACGCCTGATAACGCGCTTCACAAATTGTTTGCATAGCTTGAGTAGCTGCTTTAAAGAATTTTCTTGGATCAAATTCAGCTTTATTGTGTTCATCAGTGAGAAACTGACGAATGGATCCCGTTGATGCCATACGCAAATCGGTGTCGATATTCACCTTACGCACCCCGTATTGAATACCTTCAACAATTTCTTCCACTGGTACACCATAGGTTTGGCCAATATCACCACCATGCGTATTAATGATTTTCAGCCAATCTTGCGGCACAGAGCTTGAACCATGCATCACAAAATGCGTATCAGGTAGTTTTTGTTGCAATGTTTTCAAGTGGCTAATGGCGAGCACATCGCCTGTCGGTGGTTGTGTAAATTTATAAGCACCATGACTGGTGCCAATAGCCACAGCTAAAGCATCTACCTGGGTGATTTTGACGAATTCCACTGCCTCTTCAGGATCCGTCAGTAATTGACTGTGGTCTAAGGCTGAATCAGCACCATGACCATCTTCTTCGCCCATCATGCCTGTTTCCAGCGAGCCTAGACAGCCCAATTCCCCCTCAACAGACACACCACAAGCGTGGGCAATATCGACCACCGTTTTTGTTACCTGACTGTTGTATTCAAAGTCTGAAGGCGTTTTCATGTCCTCACGTAAAGAGCCATCCATCATCACAGAGGTAAAACCTGACTGAATCGAGCGAATACAAATATCCGGATTGGCCCCATGATCCTGATGCAGAACGATAGGAATATGAGGATAGGCTTCAACTGCTGCGAGTACCAAGTGACGTAAAAATGGCTCACCGGCATATTTTCTGGCGCCAGCACTGGCTTGCATGATCACCGGACTATCTACCTTGTCAGCCGCTTGCATGATGGCATGTACTTGCTCCATATTACTGACATTAAATGCGGGAACAGCAAAATCATGTTCAGCTGCATAGTCTAATAATTGTCGCAACGTAATCAGGGCCATAAAGCCTCCTGTAAAGAAAAATTTATTTTGAGGTGAGCTTAGTCTATCTGTCTGGGTTCAGCCATATCTCCCACCCTGACAATTTTCATGGCATTGGTGCTGCCCTGAATTTCAAGATCACCTTTGGTTATGATGACAATATCCCCCTCAGCAACTACACCCCGGCGCACAAGTTCATCAATCATCTCTTTATTCATCCGTGCATGGTCGTGATGTTCTACATCAAATTCCAACGGATATACACCTCGATATAAGGTGACTTTTCGTGCCGTTTTTTCGTGAGGCGTCAGGGCAAAGATGGGGATGCCTGAACTAATTCTGGACATCCATAATGTGGTCGCTCCTGAGTCTGTCAACGCCGCGATCGCTTTGACATCAAGATGATTTGCAGTATACATCGCAGCCATCGCGATGGCTTCATCCATGCGTTCAAAGTGTGAGTCTATCCGGTGTCGTGATACCCGTATCTCACGCTCCAGTTCAGCTTGAAGACAGACACGGTCAACCGCTGCTATCGTTTTTATTGGGTTTTTGCCTACAGCGGTTTCTCCGGATAGCATCACCGCGTCTGTGCCATCGAGTACGGCATTAGCCACGTCAAAGACTTCTGCCCGAGTCGGGATTGGGTTCGTTATCATTGACTCCATCATCTGAGTGGCGGTGATGGTCAGACAGTTCTTTTTGCGAGCCAGCCCAATGATACGTTTTTGGATAGGCGGTAATGCGGCGTCTCCCATTTCCACACCCAGATCACCGCGCGCCACCATAATCGCATCCGTCGCCGCAATAATCTCGTCAATCGCCTCAACGGCTTCAGCACGCTCGATTTTTGCCACTATAGCCCCATAGCCGCCTGCGTCACGTAATAATTGTCTCGCCTGATGAATATCATCAGCCGAGCGAGGGAAAGACACTGCAAGGTAATCCGCCTGCATACTGGCAGCAGTCTTTATGTCTTGTTTATCTTTATCTGTTAAGGCTTTTGCAGAAAGGCCGCCACCAAGACGGTTGATACCCTTGTTATTGGAGAGAACGCCACCAAAACTCACTGTTGTATGAATTTTATGTGCATCGACCGTATCCACTCGTAACACGATTCTACCGTCATCTAACAGCAAGGTATCTTTCGCTTTGACGTCTCGTGGTAGCGCTTTGTAGTCGATACCGACTTGTTGTTCGTTTCCATCCTCTTTGCCAAGCTGGGCATCCAGAATGAAAGGTGCTCCCTCCTCCAGTACTACCGACCCTTGCTTGAATCGAGAAATACGAATTTTAGGCCCCTGCAGATCAGCCAGAATACCGACTTGTTTATTCTGCAAACGGGCACGCTCTCTGACAAGCTCAGCAAGTGCAAGATGTGTGTCAGACTCACCATGAGAAAAGTTGAGCCTGACCACATTCATTCCGGCTGCGATCATCGCATCCAGTACTTGAGGGCTTTGTGTGGCCGGCCCTAAAGTCGCAACAATTTTTGTTCGTCTTATGGCCGTCACATGAAACTCCTTTATGATTGTGCGGCGCGCTGCTCCAGAATATCAACAGCAGGTAACTTCTTGCCTTCAAGAAACTCTAGAAATGCACCGCCACCGGTTGAAATATAAGAAATATCGTCACAAATTTTATATTTAGACACTGCCGCTAATGTATCACCACCACCAGCAATAGAAAATGCATCAGACTCAGCGATGGCCATCGCGACTTCTTTTGTACCTTCACCAAACTGATTAAATTCAAATACACCCACAGGACCGTTCCAAACAATGGTACCGGCATTTTTTAAAATTTCTGTTAAAGCAGCGGCAGATTTTGGACCAATATCAAAAATCATGTCATCAGCCACAATATCAGCCACTTTTTTGGTTTCAGCTTCTGCATTCTCAGCAAAGTGCTTTCCACATACGACATCAACAGGGACCGGAATATCCCCGCCACGATTTTGGGCTTCTGCGCGTAATTTTTTACAGGTATCAATCAAATCTTCTTCATAAAGTGAATTACCCACTTGATAACCTTCGGCTGCAATAAAGGTGTTGGCTATCCCGCCGCCGACGATAAGCTGATCCACTTTTTTTGATAATGATTCTAGAACGGTTAATTTTGTTGATACTTTTGAGCCACCCACAATGGCGACAAGTGGTCTTGCTGGATTATCTAATGCCTTAGCCAGTGCCTCGAATTCTGTTGCCAGTAGTGGACCAGCACAAGCAATGGGCGCATACTTCGCCACACCATGAGTCGAAGCCTGAGCACGATGGGCGGTGCCAAACGCGTCCATCACAAACACATCACATAACTTCGCCATGCGACGAGATAAGGCTTCATCATTCGCCTTTTCACCCTTATTAAATCGCACATTTTCGCAAAGTACGACTTCACCCGCTTCAACAGGAATGAACTCGGGTTCCAACCAGTTTTGTTCAAGTCGCACCGGGCGATCTAATAAAGCAGATAAATAATTGGCTACCGGCGCCAATGAGTATTGATGTTCGTATTCACCTTCAGTGGGTCTGCCAAGGTGTGACATGATCATGACTTTTGCACCAGCTTTTAATGCCATTTCGATAGTAGGCAATGAAGCATGAATTCGGGTGCCATCAGCAACCACACCTTTTTTCAGTGGCACATTGAGATCCTGGCGAATCAGTACACGCTTACCCGCCAAATCCAGATCAGCCATCTTGATTACAGACATGATGATTTTCCTCGTGAATAATTAAAATTGTGACTTTCATCACAAAGTATAACGTTCTAGAACAGTTTGACCATAAAAAAAGGCTTTCTGGATTCAGAAAGCCTTCGTTTTTTTATTGGAAAAAGAATGAATTAACGACCGACGTATTGAACAAGACGCATCATATTGCAAGTATAACCATATTCATTGTCATACCATGCAACCACTTTTACGAAGGTCTTGTCCAGTGCGATACCCGCACCCGCATCAAAGTTAGAAGGCGCAGTATGACCACGGAAGTCTGTTGATACTACGCTTTCATCTGTATAACCGAGTACATCTTTTAATTCAGCGTCTGAGGCTGCTTTCATCGCTGTGCAGATATCGTCGTAGCTTGCGTCTTTTTCCAGTTCAACCGTCAAGTCCACAACAGAGACGTCTGACGTGGGCACACGGAAAGCCATACCCGTTAATTTGCCATTCAAATCAGGTAGAACTTTACCGACCGCTTTCGCAGCACCAGTTGATGATGGGATGATATTTTCTAAAATGCCACGACCACCACGCCAATCTTTCATTGATGGGCCATCGACTGTTTTTTGAGTCGCTGTCGCCGCGTGGACGGTGGTCATCAAGCCGCGCTTAATACCAAAGCTATCGTGTAATACTTTGGCAACAGGCGCTAGGGCATTGGTTGTACAGGATGCGGCAGATACAATTGACTGACCGTCATAATCTTTGTGATTAACCCCGAAAACAAACATCGGGGTGTGATCTTTTGATGGCGCAGACTGCACTACTTTTTTAGCACCCGCCTCAATATGTGCCTGACAACTTTCTTCAGTCAGGAAAAAACCTGTACATTCGATGATTAGATCAGCGCCGACTTCATCCCATTTTAAGTCTGCTGGGTTACGTTCGGCAGTAATGCGAATAGTTTTACCATTGACCACCAGGTTGCCGTCTCTGACTTCGACTTCACCATGGAAGCGACCATGTACAGAATCATATTTGAGCATGTAGGCCAGATACTCTGGATCTAACAAATCATTGATAGCGACCACTTCAATATCTGTAAAATCTTTGATGGCTGCACGAAACGCCATGCGACCAATACGGCCAAAACCGTTTATACCGACTCTAATCGTCATGCTTAGTCCCCTATCACTATATCCGTCTGTCTAAGAACTGAAATCTCAGTTTGAAATTTCACTTATTAGACTTTCGAGCTTTAGAGAGAGAAAAACCAGTGAGCAGATGCCCACTGGTTCAATCTCTTTACTTCATTTCTAAACCAGTAATAATTACAGTACTGATTTAACTGTCTTAACGACATTTTCAACGGTGAAGCCGAAGTGTTTCATCAACACACCACCTGGCGCAGATTCACCAAATGTGTCGATACCAACAACACCACCTTCCAGGCCAACATACTTGCGCCAGAAGTCAGTCACACCCGCTTCAACAGATACACGTTTAACACCTGGTGTTAATACGCTGTCTTTGTAAGCTTGGTCTTGACGATCAAACACGTTAGTTGAAGGCATAGAAACAACGCGTGCTTTCACACCGTCAGCTTTCAGTTCTTCTTGTGCTTTAACCGCTAAGTCAACTTCAGAACCTGTCGCGATAATGATGACATCCGCTGCGCCGCCTTCTGCTTCAGACAGAACATAAGCACCTTTACGGATACCTTCAAAGTCAGCTGTCTCGTGTTTACGACCAGGAATACCTTGACGGCTTAATACTAAGCTTGAAGGACCATCTTTACGTTCAACCGCAGCAACCCAAGCAACAGCCACTTCAGTTTCATCAGAAGGACGCCATACATCCATGTTAGGAATGTAACGCAGACCTGCTGTGTTTTCGATTGGTTGGTGAGTAGGACCGTCTTCACCCTGACCGATAGAGTCATGAGTCAAAATAGCGATTGTGCGTTGTTTCATCAATGCCGCCATACGTAAAGCAGACTTAGCATAGTCAGAGAACATGTGGAACGTACCACCGTAAGGCAGTAAACCACCGTGCAGTGCCATACCATTCATGATGGCATACATACCAAACTCACGAACACCGTATGAAATGTAGTTACCTGACTCTTTACCAGAAACATGTTTGAAGCTTGAACAGCTTGTCAGATTAGAACCTGTTAAGTCAGCAGAACCACCGATAAATTCTGGTAATTCAGGTGCTAAAGCAGTGATAACGTTTTGTGATGCTTTACGTGAAGCAACGCTTTCTGCTTTATCGTTGAAATCAGCGATCATTTTATCTGTGAATTGTTTCCAGTCAGCGGGTAATTCACCTGCCATGCGGCGTTTAAATTCAGCAGCTAATTCTGGGTATTCAGCAGCATAAGCGTCGAATTTTTTGTTCCATTCAGCTTCCGCAGCATCACCTTTCGCTTTCGCATCCCAACCCGCATAAACGTCTTCAGGAATAACAAAAGGTTCGTAGTCCCAACCTAACTCTTTACGAGTTAATGCAACTTCTTCTTCACCTAATGCCGCACCATGACAATCATGGCTAGCAGATTTGTTTGGTGAACCGAAACCAATGATGGTTTTACAGCAAATCAATGACGGTTTGTCAGTCACTTTTTTCGCTGCTTCAATAGCTGCATTGATTGCATCAGAGTCGTGACCATCTACTGATTGAACGTGCCAGCCGTAAGCTTCGAAACGTTTAACAGTGTCATCTGTGTACCAGCCATCAATGTGACCGTCGATAGAGATGTTGTTGTCATCCCAGAATGCGATCAGATTACCCAGACCCCATGTACCAGCAAGAGCACATGCTTCATGAGAAACACCTTCCATTAAACAACCATCGCCCATGAAGACATAAGTGTGGTGGTTAACGATGTCATGACCTGGCTTGTTGAATTGATCAGCCATCAGTTTTTCAGCCATCGCAAAACCAACACCGTTGGTGATACCTTGACCTAATGGACCTGTTGTTGTTTCAACACCTGGTGCATAACCATACTCTGGGTGACCTGCACATTGTGAATGTAATTGACGGAATGTTTTGAGTGAATCCATTGGCAAGTCATAACCTGACAAATGCAACAATGAATAAATCAACATTGAACCGTGACCATTAGATAGGATGAAACGGTCACGATCAGCCCAATTTGGGTTATTTGGGTTGTGTTTTAAATGGTCATTCCATAACACTTCGGCAATATCTGCCATACCCATAGGCGCACCGGGGTGACCCGAGTTTGCCTTTTGTACTGCATCCATGCTGAGCGCACGGATTGCATTAGCTAAATGTCTACGTGTAGCCATTATCTACATTCTCCTATTAAAAAAAATTAAGCTGCCCGCCATTTGATCGAGCAACCCATACTAGGTATTTGATTTTCTGGGCCGTGGCCTGTTTCTGCCACTTGTTTCATTGCTTCAAACAAATCTCGTCTGACATCAGATGCTGCGGCTTCTTTTCTACTGGCATCCAAACGACCGCGATATTGTAGTTGCAAATCACTGTTATAACCAAAAAAATCGGGTGTGCAGACTGCACCATAAGCCTGGGCAACCTGTTGTGTTTCGTCGTACAGATATGGAAATGAGAACGCTTGCTGTATCGCAAGCTGTTTCATATTGTCGAACGCGTCTTCAGGGTACTCGTTCACATCATTAGACATAATCGCGACAGAATTGATACCTAATGCTTTCAACTCATTCGTATCACGTACCAATCTATCTATTACCGCTTTTACATAAGGGCAATGGTTACAAATGAACATAACTAACAATCCATTTTCACCACGACAGTCTTCTAATGTCCAGATTTTACCGTCTGTTCCTGGCAGAGAAAAATCCACAGCAGGCAAACCAAATTCACAGACTGGTGTCTCTAAAGCCATAAACGCTCACTACAGTTATACTTTATGTCGTTTAAGATGAAAAACGACGCATGAAACTCTTTTGGAGTTCTGCATATTACCAGACAATTTACATAATGCGAAATGAAGCTGTCAGCGATTTTTAGCCTTGCCCTTTGCGATGATCTGTAAAAAAAGTAATGACTTAGATGAGGCACCGATGAAATTCCTCTCAGCCAATCGCAGCAGAAATAGAACAATTTCTGGCACTGCGCGGTTTCTTTGATCGCCTCAAGCTGAACATCGCATATTAAGGTGAACTGTTATCACTTCATGCCAACATCATGTTTTAATGTATTTATTGAATTACTACCTTTAATCAGGTTCATTTCCTAGCTGAGAATTTCATGGCTCAAAAAAAAGCGCCTTCTAAAAAGCGTACCCGCTCAAAAAAGTCATCACCACGTAGAAAAAAACAAACGGGGTTTATCAGCCGCGCAAGTTTGCTGAAAATTGCTTTTACTCTACTGGTTCTACTTGGCTTATTAACCCTTTTCCTTGATGTTCAGATTCGTAGTCAGTTTGAAGGCAAGCGCTGGGCTGTTCCTGCCAAGGTATATGCTCGCCCATTAGAGTTGTATGCTGGGGCTCCTGTCTCACTCTCCGACCTGAAAATTGAATTAAAAGGTTTGGGGTATCAATTTCGTTCAAAAGCCGCACAGCCTGGCCAGGCCGCCTTCTCCTCATCGAAGGCCATCATCGCCACACGTGGCTTTCGTTTTAGCGATGGCATGGAGCCGGCAAGAAAACTCATTCTCGACTTTAATGCTGAAGGTGTAACACGCCTAAGAGATTATCAAGGTCAGGATGTGCCATTGGTTCGCCTTGAACCTGTTCTGATAGGAGGCATCTACCCACTTAATAATGAAGACCGGGATCTTATTCAGTTAAAAGATGCCCCTCCGATGTTGAGCGAAGCTTTAATCGCTATCGAAGACAGAGATTTTTACCAGCATCATGGCATCTCCCCCAAAGGCATAGCCCGTGCTATGGTTGCCAATATTAAGGCTGGTAGCTTTGTTCAGGGTGGTAGTACCCTGACTCAACAGCTTATTAAGAACTTCTATCTCACCTCTGACCGTAGTCTGGTTAGAAAGCTACTCGAAATTCCGATGGCTTTATTGTTAGAGCTGCACTACGACAAAGATGACATTTTGGAAGCCTATCTGAATGAAGTCTATCTGGGACAAGATGGCGCACGAGCCATTCATGGTTTCGGTTTGGGTGCACATTACTTTTTCGCACAACCGCTACAAGAGTTAAAACTGCATCAGTTAGCATTACTTGCCGGCCTGGTGAAGGGGCCTTCTTATTACGACCCCAGACGCCACCCTGAGCGAGCAAAAAATCGACGCAATCTGGTGCTAAAAGTTTTGTATGAGCAAGATAAAATTACACAACAACAATATCAGCAAGCGAGAAATGCCAGCCTTGATGTTGTCGAGAAAGGCACACTATTAAAAGAAGCGTATCCAGCCTTTTTGGACTTAGTGAAACGACAATTACGTCGTGATTATCGTGATGAAGATCTGAACTCAGAAGGGCTACGGGTCTATACCAGCCTGGATCCGATCACTCAACGTCATGCTGAGTCATCTTTAAAATCCACCATTACGAGTCTGCAACAACACCATGGCTCTAAATTGAAATCGCTACAGGGCAGTATGGTAGTGACAGACCCACAAACGGGTGAAGTCCTAGCGGTCATAGGTGACAAAAATACACGCTATAAAGGCTTTAATCGCGCATTGGACTCTGTACGCCCCATCGGCTCGTTGGTAAAACCTGCCGTGTATTTAACAGCCTTAGAACAAGGTAAAACACTGGCCAGTATGGTGGATGATTCAAGCTTCACTCTGACACTTCCCAATGGTCAAACATGGAAACCACAAAACTTCAGCAAACAATCCCATGAGGATGTTTTACTGATTGATGCCTTAGCCCACTCTTACAACATAGCTACCGTTCGCCTTGGAATGGAAGCAGGTTTGGATGAGGTCATTAATACGTTGAACCGATTAGGCATTAAACGTCAGCTCGATGCCTACCCCTCGCTCTTATTAGGTGCTCAGGGCTTATCTCCGCTTGAAGTCGCGACAATGTATCAAACCATTGCTGCCAATGGTTTTCAGACCCCTGCCCGAGCTATTCGCACGGTCACAGACAGTCAAGGTGAAGCGCTATCCAGCTATCCATTCCAACTGCGTCAGACTATCGATGCAGATGATGTTTATCTGATTCAAACAGCCATGCAAGAAGTCACTCACAGTGGCACGGCTGCCAGCATTTACTCCAGCTTACCCAGTCATATCAATACTGCCGGTAAGACGGGCACAACCGATGATCAACGAGATAGCTGGTTTGCGGGTTTCAGCAATAATCGTCTCGCCGTGGTATGGCTTGGTCAGGATGATAATTCCCCCTTACCATTCACCGGTTCAGGCGGAGCGTTGCGTGTCTGGAAAAACTTTATGAGGAGTCAGCCTCTGGATTCGTTTGAGGCACCATTGCCTGACGATATAAAATGGCTCTGGATAGACACACAAACGGGCCTTTTATCAGCTCAAGAATGTGAACATTCCCGGCAACTGCCTTTCATCTCGGGAACAGAGCCTGTCGAGATGTCTGAATGTGCCACTCAGCCAGGGCAGCAATCTAATCCGGTGACTCGGTCACTGGACTGGATTAAAGATTGGTTTCAATAAGGGTTAACAATGACAAATTCTGCTTTACGCTTTTTCATGACGGGTTTGATGTTAAGTATGCTTGCGGCATGTTCGACGACACCTTACCAGCCATCTCAACCACCCGTGGATGATCGAAGCAGCGAACCGACGCTGCCACAGCCGCCGGAAACACCTACTTACCCGCCAGTAGAGGACGTCACTCCTGAACAGCCAAGATCTGCTCAGCCAGCACCATCCCCCCAGGTACAAACACCGATAAAACAAAGTCCTGCTGTCGTGGCGTTACTGGATAAAGCGGAACAAGCGAGAGTAAGTGGTGACTTACGGGGCGCACAAAACAACTTGCAGCGTGCGCAACGTATAGCACCGCGGGATCCTAAAGTGTATTACTCACTCGCTCAGACACATATGAGTCTGGAAGATTATGACCTTGCAGAACAGGTCGCGCTTAAAGGTGTCTCCTTATCATCTGGTAATAATGTACTGCTTAAGCGTTTCTGGCAGTTACTGACCGAAATAAGACTCAGAGCAGGAGATGTCTCGGGTGCCGAAGTGGCGAAACTCAGAGCACAGAAATATTAAGCAGACTGGCTAAGTTGCTGATAAAGAGAAGGGTAGTCTGTCAACAGTTCGGTCATGCCCTCAATGTCAAAGACTTCCACTTTTTCTAGAAGCTGTTGCGCGTAATGAGCTAATGGCGTGAATGTTTCTTTCTCTGCGATTTGCTTCAGATCAGCAGCAAAACGTTTAATTTCACTCATATTGTTGCTTTCATTGACCATTTTCCAAATCGGCATTTTGCTCTCCATAAAGCTAAGGATCACTGGTAATATGGCCATTTCATGATCGGACAATGTCAGGCCGCGAGTCTCTTCAGATCCGTCAGGTATCGAAGCTTCATGTTCTAAAAATTCTGCCAGCTTGCTGTAGAGTTCAGACTTTTTGACCGGCTTACGGATATGGTCATCAAAATGCTCTGATTTAAGACGTTCGAAGTCATCTTTCATTACAGATGCTGTCAGGGCAATGATCGGGATATTAAATTCCGCTTTAATTTTCTCTGCCGCCTGATACCCATCCATCACAGGCATACGTAGATCCATCAGAATCAAATCAATACCCTGGGCTTTTACGGCTGCGACGGCCTCTTTACCATTTTCAGCTTCTACAATCTCTAGCGCAGAAGAGGAAAAGCTTTCCGTGACCAAACGACGGTTATCTTCAATATCATCCACCACAAGAATAGTTGCAGGTGAAAAAACAGGCAGTGAAGATGCCGAGTACTGCCTCAAGCTTGAATCAGCCGCAATTGATGCGACGACAACGTTATTCAGATGCACCGTAAAAGTAGACCCCTTACCTACTTCACTTTTCACTGTGAGAGCTCCACCCATTAGTTTAATCAGACGACTACAAATGGATAAACCGAGACCCGTTCCGCCAAATTTTGCATTGTCCTGACCAGGCGTTTGATGAAAGTCTTCAAATATTCGATCTAACTGATCCTCAGGTATGCCTAAACCAGTATCTTCAATATCAATTCGTAATTTTAGATGACTACCCACAGCGCTCTCGACACTTGCCCGCATCGTTATTCGACCTGACTGAGTAAATTTAACCGCATTTCCCAGTAAGTTGAGTAATACCTGACGCAGACGAACCACATCCAGCATCAGACTATGAGGAATGTCTGAATCGACTTCCAGAATCAGTTCAACACCTTTATTCCGTAATGGCACACTGAATATATGCGATAACTCTTCAAACAAGACATGTGGGTTGGTGGCAGCATATTGTATGTCGAGTTTTCCGGCTTCGATTTTGGATAAATCCAAAATGTCATTAATTAATAACATTAAATCATTGCCAGCCGACTGAATCGTTTTTACATAGGATTTCAACTTATTGTCTTTAACCTGCTCATAGAGCAACTCGGTAAAGCCAATAATGGCATTCATCGGCGTCCGGATTTCATGGCTCATATTGGCAAGAAACTCAGATTTTGTACGGTTAGCCACTTCCGCTTTTTCCTTCGCCTCGACGAGTTGAGCCTCCATCTCGATCCGATCCGTCATATCTACAGCGATGCCCAATAACGCCTCTTGCCCTTGGTATTTGATGGGCATAATAGATACCATCATCGAGCGTTCTTCACCGTCCATTTTTTTGAATTCGACGATCTTTTGATCCACAAACCCTTGGGTTTTTATCTCATTAAGTACTTCTTCACGTTGTTTCGGGTTCGAATAAAAACTCAGAATATTAAACTGAGGTAATTCATCCAGCTGCATGTTGTAGTCTAATAATGCCTGAGGGTTAGCGGTGATGATCTGACCGTCAAAATGTGTGACGGCAATCTGTAAGGGCATATGATCAATCAAGGTTTTTGTTTGTGCTTCGGCAGCCTCACGTAAGCGGACTTGAGCGGCTAGTTTTCTATTCCAGAATAAAATCCAAGCCACCACAACTAAAAACAAGATCACAATTTTCAACATCAAACTGTAATCGACAATCGCCGCATATTTATCTTTCCCCCACTCATCAAGTATGCGTTGCTTATCTGCGAGTGAGATAGCATTAAAGGCCCGGTTAAAAAGGCTAACCATCGGTTGATAAGCCTCGCTAAACCCAAATGCCAGTGAGGTTTTGAAGCCGGTTTCCCCTACTATGCGTATGTTGTTAATACTCATTTCGGCAATGTGATAACTGGCCTGAGCCAGTGTGGCTATTAATGCATCTACTTTTCCAGTAGACACGGCAGTCAAGCCCTCTTGAATCGACATGACTTCAATAAAGTTGATATCTGGATACTGACTACGAATATTATCTACATAGCCATATTCATGAATCACGGCAATTTTTTTCTTTTTTATTGACGAGATATTTTCGACATAAACATTATCATCACGCATGACAATGACTATTGGGCTGTTTAAATATGGCCTGGTAAAGGTCAGAAACTGACCCCGTGTTGAATCACTGGTTTCTGAAATCATATCGACCTTACCTGCTTTAATAAGCTCAATTGACTCTGCCCAAGTGGAAGTAGGCACGTACTCAATAGTGATGCCCAGTTTGTTTTCTATCAGTTGCAAATACTCAGCAACAATACCAATATAATTTCCATCTTTATCAAAGGCTTCATATGGCAACCAGTTAGGGTCACCGGTAAAACGAATCGTTTTATGCTCGTTTAACCAGAATTGTTCACTCGGTGACAAAATAATATTCTTCGATACGGCCTCATCAGTAATATTTCGTTTAAACCATTTATCATCGATACTACGTTTCTGTACTGCTGATATCGCAAGTAAAGCTTTATCAATAATTGATGACAACATCGGCTCTGATTTTTGCGTAGCCATGTAGAGATTCTCACTCCCTAAATAGCGTGTCGACTGTAATGGTTCGATATTCAAAATAGCTTTGTTATCAAGTTTGTAGCTCAAAACAGCATAAGTGTCGTATAACAGTTCGGCATCGCCATTCAGGACTAAGTGGATAGCCTCATCTAATGAGCCGGTTTCAATGATATTAAGCCTGGGGAAATAGCGTTTGATCGTACTAATTCTGGAGTCATCTTTTGGTAAAGCCACTCGCAATCCATCCAGCGAGTTTTTATTGTCGAGTTTAATGTCATTACGAATAAAAAAATATTCAACAGCCTCATGATACGGACTGGAGAATGTCATATAAGCCATTTTTTCCTGCGTCATAAATACTGCAGGTAATAAATCAATCTCTCCATCAACAAACTGTTTTAGATGATCACGCCAAGAGCCTTCCGTTTCATAGGTAAATTTTAAGCCTGTTAATGAAGAAACGATGTTGAGATAATCCCTGGCAATACCGATGTATTGATTATTTTCGTTCACAAAATCATAAGGTGGCCATTCACTCCCGGCCCCCACA
The DNA here is from genome assembly GCF_002341285.1 of Methylophaga sp. UBA2513. Taxonomy (NCBI): domain Bacteria; kingdom Pseudomonadati; phylum Pseudomonadota; class Gammaproteobacteria; order Thiotrichales; family Piscirickettsiaceae; genus Methylophaga; species Methylophaga sp. UBA2513. The sequence goes on from NZ_DDNT01000009.1 coordinate 68,118, forward strand.
ATAATTTCAGGATGGGTGTCTATCCAGGCAATTTCTTCTTTCGTTAATAGCACAGGTGATTGGTACTGAGCTCGGACTGTTTCCGCGGCGGATTGGACAGTTGGACTATAGAAGATGAGGATTGAATTCAGTAACAGAATGAACGTTGTGATTAATGTCATTCTTGTGGTTACTAAAGGATAATTCATCTTATAAGCATCTATTTAACAATGTCAGCAAACTGATCGAGGTGGCTTATCATCAAGTCGACTAACTCAGGATCAAAGTGAAAACCGCGCTGTTCCTGGATGAAAGCAACCGCATCATCAACTGTCCAGGCTGTTTTATAGCAACGTTGATGAGTCAAGGCATCAAATACATCCGCCAGAGCAACAATTCGCCCATAGATGTGTATGTCAGATCCTTTTAAACCACGGGGATAACCGCTCCCATCCCATTTTTCATGATGCTGATAGGCAATAATCGCGGCTGATTTAATTAATTTTCGTTTGGAACCTGATAATAATTTATACGCGTTTGTCGTATGCGATTTCATCACCTCAAATTCTTCTGGCGTGTATTTTCCTGGCTTGTGAAGAATCTCATGAGGGACTGTCATCTTACCGATATCATGCATGGGTGACGCATGGTAAAGAGTATCGGCATCAGTATCGTTTAATGTGGGATGCAGTTTGGCCAAGAGTGCAGAAATCTCAGCCACTCGCCTAATGTGTTTACCTGTTTCATCTGATGTGGATTCCATCAATTCAGTTAGAAACCAGATGAGTTCTTTTTGGCTATTTTCTAACTCAGATAATAAGCGCGCCTGTGCAAAACGGGATTTTGTTTCCAGATCAATATTTTGCTGCTCAAGCCATTTTTTTGTCTGATATAACTGGACATGCGTTCTAACACGAGCAAGGAGTTCGGCGGCATGAAAAGGCTTGGTCACATAATCGACCCCACCGACTTTAAAAGCTCTGGCTATAGAATCCACATCCGCTTTTGCGGTGAGAAAAATGATTGGAATGTCTTTGAGTTGAGTTTGGCTTTTTATACGCTGACAGGTTTCATAGCCATCTAAGCCAGGCATCATGATGTCGAGCAGAATCAGATCAAACGCAGCATCATCGTTTTGCAGAATTGACAGTGCTTTTTCACCACTATTGGCAAAGGAAAACTCATAGCTGTCTTCCCTCAGTAAGCTCATAGCGACCTGAATATTGTCAGGGACGTCGTCAACTATAAGAATCTGAGCATGTGGTGCCATCAATCCAACCTATTAAAAAGGTGGTTCGATTATATAAGCAAGTTGAAAGAAAAGTACAATACCCTGCATCAAGCAGGGTATTAGAAAATAAATTCAGCTACTACATCGGGCAAGTGACAGCAGCATGAATAAGTGATGTTATGACAAGCCCAAGACATCCTGCATATCAAACAAACCATTTTGTTTTTGCATTAACCAGCTTGATGCCCGCATGGCACCGAAAGCAAACGTCATACGACTTGAGGCTTTGTGGGTGATTTCAACCCGCTCACCTTCTGCCGCAAACATAACGGTGTGATCACCAACAATATCGCCAGCACGCACTGTCGCAAAACCGATGGTATCTCTGTCGCGTTCGCCTGTGCGGCCTTCACGACCATATACCGCACATGTTTTCAAATCACGGCCTAAGGCATCAGCCACCACTTCGCCCATACGCAATGCCGTTCCAGACGGTGCATCTACCTTATGGCGATGGTGGGCTTCCACTATTTCGATATCAACGTCATCCCCCAATACCCGGGCAGCCATATCTAATAGTTTTAATGATAAGTTCACCCCAACACTCATATTCGGCGCCAGGATAGTGGCAACTTGTTTGGCCGCATCGTCGATGGCTTGTTTTTGGTCTGCATCAAACCCCGTTGTGCCGATAACAGGTCGACATTGATTAGCCACACAAAACGGCAATAAAGCCATGGTCACTTCGGGCAAAGTGAAATCAATAATGATGTCGGAGTCTTTTGTGGCCTGCTCAATATCCGAGCTAATCGCAATACCTAACTTGCCAACGCCTGCGACTTCACCTGCATCTGCCCCGATTAATGATGAATCGGCACGATCGATCGCTGCACTGAGAGCTAAGCCCTCAGTCTGTTCTACAGCCTGAATCAAACAACGTCCCATTCTGCCAGCAGCGCCATTTATCGCAATCTTAGTTGCCATATTTATTCCTTTTTCATTTCACCTAGTGATGACAGCGCATCATCTTATTCAAAAAAACGTTTTACCGCATCCAACCAAGAGCTGTGTTTCGGGTTATGCTTTTCACCACCGCCTTGCAGATCGCCCTCAAACTCTTGCAGTAACTCTTTTTGTTTCTTTGATAATTTCACCGGTGTTTCGATGATAACCCGGCATAAAAGATCACCGGTTGCGCCGCCACGAACTGACTGAACACCTTTACCTTTAAGTCGGAATTGTTGTCCGGTTTGTGTGCCCTCTGGGATCTTAAGATTAGCCTTACCTTCCAGCGTGGGTACTTCCACTTCACCCCCCAACGCAGCAGTGACAAAACTTAAAGGTACATCGCAGAATAAATTCGTGCCATCACGGGTAAACACGTCATGACGATTTACCGATACTTCCACGTAAAGATCACCAGCAGGTGCACCATGGGTGCCCGCTTCACCTTCACCTGAGAGTCGAATTCGGTCGCCGGTATCAACACCAGCAGGCACTTTGACCTGTAAGGTTTTCTCTTCTTGAACCAGCCCTTCACCATGACAATCCGGACAAGGCTCTTTGATCATCTTACCGGTACCACGACAATGTGGGCAGGTTTGCTGCATGGTAAAGAAACCTTGCTGAATTCGAACCTGACCATGCCCACCACAGGTAGTACACGTGACGGGTTGTGTCCCTTTCTTCGCACCAGAACCATCACAGGTGTTACATTCAACATTGACTGGTATGCGAATAGTCGCCGTGGTTCCCGCCACAGCATCTTCCAATGACAAATCAAGTCGATATCTTAAATCAGCACCACGATAGGCTTGTTGCCGGCCGCCACCTCCACCGCCAAAGATATCATTGAATACATCACCAAAAATATCGCTGAAGCCGCCACTGCTTCTAAAGCCTCCGCCCATGGATTGGTCGACACCTTCATGACCAAACTGGTCGTAAGCAGCACGCTTCTGGCTGTCAGATAGAATTTCGTAGGCTTCTTTGGCTTCCTTAAACTTGGACTCAGCTTCAGCATCATCAGGATTTCTGTCCGGATGATATTTCATCGCCATGCGACGGTAGGCTTTTTTAATTTCAGCTTCAGTCGCCGTGCGTGATAACTCTAAAACTTCGTAATAGTCTTTTTTGGCCATTATTCTTTTTCCCAACTACCTAAAACGACAAAACAGGCGCCGGAGATTCCTGACGCCTGTTTGCCATGCTCAACATAATCTTGTTAAAGATTATTTTTTCTTGTCGTCGTCGACTTCTTCAAACTCTGCGTCGACAACATCATCACCGGCTTTCGCATCATCAGCTTGACCCGCATCAGCAGCACCAGCTTCCGCGTTTTCAGCATAAGCACGTTCTGCCAGTTTGCCAGCGACTTCACTTAAAGCGGTTGTTTTCGCTTCAATGTCGTCTTTGTCTTCGCCTTTGATGGCTTCTTGTAAAGCGGCAATCGCTGATTCGATTTTTTCTTTTTCGTCAGCTTCAACTTTATCACCTAAATCTTTAAGTGATTTTTCTGTGCCGTGAATCAATGCATCAGCTTGGTTACGTACAGTGACAAGCTCATGGAATTTACGATCTTCATCCGCATGCGCTTCTGCATCTTTCACCATTTTCTCAACTTCATCGTCTGATAAACCACTAGAGGCTTTAATCACGATAGATTGTTTTTTGCCTGTGGCTTTATCAGCTGCTGATACGTTAAGAATACCATTCGCATCAATATCAAATGTCACTTCGATTTGTGGTGTACCACGTGGTGCTGGAGGAATGTCCGCCAGGTCAAAACGGCCCAGTGATTTATTCGCTGATGCCATTTCACGCTCACCTTGAAGCACATGAATGGTCACTGCAGGCTGATTGTCTTCTGCCGTTGAGAACACTTGATTCGCTTTAGTAGGAATCGTGGTGTTTTTCTCAACCAGTTTGGTCATCACGCCACCCATGGTTTCGATACCCAGGCTCAGTGGTGTAACGTCAAGTAATAATACGTCTTTGACATCACCAGAAAGTACAGCCGCTTGGATAGCCGCACCCACTGCTACCGCTTCATCAGGATTCACATCACGGCGCGGCTCCTTACCGAACATGTCTTTAACCGCTTCCTGTACTTTAGGCATACGGGTTTGACCACCGACCAAAATCACATCGCTGATTTCAGACGTTGATAAGCCAGCATCTTTCAGTGCCATTTTACATGGCTCCATGCTGCGTGAAATCAGGTCTTCAACCAGTGATTCCAGCTTGGCACGGGTTAAACGCATTTCCATGTGTTTAGGACCTGATGCATCAGCAGTGATGTAAGGCAGGTTGATATCTGTTTGTTGGCTTGAAGATAACTCGATCTTCGCTTTTTCAGCCGCATCTTTCAGACGTTGCAGAGCCAGTGGATCTTTTGCCAGATCAACACCTTGGTCTTTTTTGAACTCTGCAACTAAATAATCAATGATGCGTTGGTCAAAGTCTTCACCACCCAAGAATGTATCACCATTAGTCGCTAATACTTCAAACTGGTGTTCGCCTTCAATATCCGCTATCTCGATGATTGATACGTCGAATGTACCACCACCTAAGTCATAGACAACCACGGTAGAGTCACCGCGTTTTTTATCCATACCGTAAGCCAAGGCTGCAGCGGTTGGTTCGTTGATGATACGTTTCACTTCAAGACCGGCAATTTTACCTGCGTCTTTGGTCGCCTGACGTTGTGAGTCGTTAAAATAGGCAGGTACAGTGACAACAGCTTCAGTCACTTCTTCACCTAAAAACTCTTCAGCTGTTTTCTTCATTTTCATCAAAACACGAGCTGAAATTTCAGGTGGCGCCATTTTTTTGTCATTCACAGAAACCCAGGCATCGCCATTGTCTGCTTCAACAATTTTGTATGGCACCATGTCGATATCACGCTGAACGACATCTTCTTTAAATTTACGGCCGATCAGACGCTTAATACCGTAAAGTGTGTTGTTAGGGTTAGTAACTGCTTGACGCTTCGCAGACTGACCTACCAATACTTCATCATCTTTTGTGAAAGCGATGATTGATGGCGTAGTGCGATCGCCTTCGCTGTTTTCGATAACGCGCGCTTTACCATCTTCCATCACTGCGACACAGGAATTTGTTGTTCCTAAGTCAATACCAATAATTTTTCCCATTTTTATACTCCATCAATCTTATTCTTGCTGACTATTTATGCAGCCTTCGGGTATGTAATTGGGGGGCAAAATTTAAATTTCAAGCCCCGAACCTATTTTTATTGAGAGACCACAACCATTGCAGGTCGAAGTAAACGGCCGTTAAAGCTATACCCTTTTTGCATCACGCTGATCACATGATTGGCATCGATACCATCTGCCGGCTGCATAGAAACGGCTTGATGTAATTCAGGATCAAAAGGCTGTCCAACAGGATCAACTTGCTCCAGTCCGAGTTTGCCAATATTGTCGAGTAACATTTTCATCGTCATACTCATGCCATCACGTACAGCCTCTAAAGTAGCTGATTCTGACTTGGCGGCATTCAGGCCAAGCTCAAGGCTGTCACAAATAGGTAAAAGCTCATTCACAAACTTATCTAGAGCATGTTTGTGGGCGTTTTCCAGGTCTCGTGCATGACGACGACGAACGTTTTCCAGATCAGCGCGAGCCAATAACACTTGATTCCAGTTTTCTTCGGCTTGTTGTTGTGCTTCTTCCAGTAACTGTTCAGTCGTTTTTTCAGTTTCTGCTGATGCCTCAGTATCAGCTTGCTCATTTGCTTCTACATCTGGCTTTTCGATTTCTTCGTTGCTCATGATTGAATCATTCCGGTTTGCTAATCACAGACCGTCAATCTGGGGGTGAAAATTTTGATTTCAAGGAAAACTTTGGAATTTATTGATTTTTTGTGATTCTACTTGTATTCAAAGCGTTATCTGATTATTAGAGCTTCAAAGTTTCGGGCTAAGCCCGAGTTCATTTATTCTGCTTGTCCAAATATAAACGCACGCCTCAATGACAACGTATAAAAAAACAAACCATCATCAATACACAGAGATTTATCTTCAGAGTTATCAGTCATTAGTTTCGCCTTGATGGCGAGTCAGGGCAATGCTTGCCCATTTCCCTAACAACCCTAGGGCACCCCACCGTGCTGGCCTGCGGCTCCACTCGTCATAACATTGATTCAGGCGGTCGGCTAAAACTCGCTACGCTCACAAATTTGTCTGGAACAAATTTGGACGCCGGAGGCGCCCAAAGGGGGAGTGGCATGGATGCCACGAATCAAACACTAGCCTCCCTCAGACCTGAATAAATGTCACTCCTCGCCAGCACAAATGGGGAAAGAGAGAATTTTTTCTTCCCGTCTATTGCCGCTAAAAATTGGCTTCATTTTATGGGTTAAGTGGACACGTGTTTGAGCGTAGCGAGTTGGTGTCCACGCCATAAAATGCAGTGAATTTTTAGCGACGAGGCAATATCGGGTGCCCTTTTGTTTGGTTCGTTTATTTTGGGCAAGCAAAATAAATGAACGCCCCGCGGCAGCTTCGATACTTTAATTCAACGAGCGTGTTGGGTTTCGTTCCTCAACCCAACCTACAACCCTAAAAGTCTTAAAGACTATGATTCTCTCAACCAAACACACTCCCCACCACTACTTTTCTGCACTTTCTCTAGCATTGCTTCATGCGCAGCAAGTTCTTCTTCAGAGGCACGGATAACTCTGAGTTTTCTTGGCGGAACGGCTGTAAGCATTTCTTCTGTCTCATTCTCTGATGACGTTTTGGGTTCCACTTCCTCAGCCGCCAACAGCATGGCAACCTGCCCACCGGTCATGGCCAAATAAACGTCTGCTAAGATCTCAGCATCCAGTAAGGCTCCGTGTAACTCACGGTTTGAGTTATCCACGTCATAACGTTTACATAGGGCGTCGAGATTATTTTTCTGGCCTGGATGTTTGTCTCTAGCCATTTTTAAGGTGTCTAATACACTGCACAAGGTATTGACCCTGCGCTTTTCACCTTTGAGCTTTTTCAGTTCGTGATCAATAAAGCCAACATCGAACGGGGCGTTATGAATGATGAGTTCAGCGCCATCAATGAATTGTAAGAAGTCTTCAGCAACATCTTCAAAACTGGGTTTGTCGGCTAAAAATTCATTGGTAATGCCGTGGACTTCAATTGCACCGGCATCAATTTCACGATGTGGATTGATATATTGGTGAAATGTTTGCCCTGTCAGGCGACGATTCACCATTTCCACACAGCCAATCTCAATAATCCGATGATCTTCAGCAGTGCTGATACCGGTAGTTTCGGTATCCAGAATCACTTGTCGTTTAACAACATTTTCTGTCATGACGTCCTCTTATTTCTTGGCGGCTATGTGTTCTCTGGCGGCAACAGCTAATTGATCCGCACGCTCGTTTTCAATATGTCCCTGATGGCCTCGGACCCATTCCCATTTTACCTGATGAGGGGCTACGGCCTTGTCGAGTCGTTGCCACAGTTCGACATTCTTCACCGGTTTCTTTGCTGCTGTCTTCCAGTTTTTGGCTTTCCAACCCGCTAGCCATTCCGTCATGCCTTTAATGACATATTGTGAATCCGTGGTGATGGTGACCTGACATGGACGCTTTAACGCTTCAAGACCAGCGATGACGGCCATCATTTCCATCTGATTATTGGTGGTGTTTTTTTCAGCACCGGATAGCTCTTTTTCCTGCCCCTTTGCACGTAATATGACGCCCCAGCCACCCGGGCCAGGATTGCCACTGCAGGCACCATCTGTAAATAACTCAACGTGGTCCATCGGTTCCTTCTCTTGTTATCGGTTTGTTCACTAAACCGGCTGACGGAAATAAGTTCGGTTGACGCCAGCGTTGTTTAAGCGGATTGAGCGGGATGGTTCTCTTGCATGCCACCACTATCGTCACACCACCAAAACACGGCCATAGTCGTTTGCCCCATCGTTCCAAAAAACGACATCTGTTTAGCCAACTGGTCCGACTGAAAGGAGGCCTGAACATCACCTTATGATGTTCGACCACCTCAAAATTTAATAATGCTAACCAATCCCGAATTCGGGTTTGAGTAAAAAAATGACCATGCCAAGGCGCATTATCCTGCCAGGAAAATAATCGTCTCAGCCCCCATAAGCTCCAAGGGCTGAAGCTGCATAATATTAATTTCCCATCGGCAGCCAACACGCGCTCTGTTTCTCGTAGCACTTGATGCGGGTCATGTGCATATTCCAATACATGCAAAAGCAGTAAATTATCTATACTGTGTGACTTAAGCGGCAAAGACTCAGCACTGGCATTTAAGTCTCCTGAAGGACCCACAATGCTGGTTTTGATAATACGGTTTGAAGGTGGAAATAAAGAATAATGTCCACCTAATTGCACATAAAAATAACCCACCAGCGGGTGATTAAGTGAAGTCAAAACCGCCTGTTCCTGCTGTATGACCAACTCACCCAGTGGACTATGCCACCATTGATTCAACCGCCGTTGTTTGTTCTCATTCATAGTCTGAGCCCATTAAGGAGAAATCATGCTGAAGGTGCACCGAATTCCCGCATTTGATGACAATTATATCTGGCTAATCCAGGCGCAAGGCACAAATAAAGCAATTGTGGTTGATCCTGGTGATGCAACTCCCGTTCTGAACACATTAAAATCCCACGATCTGGAACTGATTGCCATCTTCATCACACATCACCATGCCGATCATACTGCAGGCATTGCTGAGTTAACAAAAGCCGCGGCTCTTCCGGTTTATGGTCCGCTAAATGAGACCATTAAAGGGGTAACTCACCCGCAATCAGGCAGAGAACCCATCGTTGTTGATCCCGACTTTCCTATCTTCACTGTGCTGAATACACCAGGCCACACGCCTGGCCACATCAGCTATTTAGCTGAAGGCAAGCTGTTTTGTGGTGATACATTGTTTGCCGCAGGATGCGGACGATTATTGGGTGGTACCGCAGAACAATTGCATGCCTCACTGAATCTATTGGCAAGCTTACCTCCCACAACAACCATCTATTGCGCTCATGAATACACACTAGCTAACCTACGTTTTGCTAAAACAGTAGAGCCAGAAAATAAACAACTGCAGCAACGCTTTGAACAAACTGTAACAATGCGTCAGAAAAAACAGGCCACTGTACCTTCATTAATGCAGGATGAGCTGGCAACCAACCCGTTTCTTCGTTGTGATGTAGACAGAATAAAAAAGGCGACCGAAAAATTTTCCGGTCACCCTCTTCCAGATAGCCAAGCTGTCTTTAGCTCATTAAGAGCATGGAAAGACGAGTTTTAAGCAGCTTTATCGTCTTGTTCTTTATCAAGGTTATTAAAATGGATGTCCATTTGTGGGTAAGGAATGGAGATACCATTTTCATCGAACGCGAGTTTTATGGTTTCAATTAATTCCGAACGTACTGGCCAGTAATCAGCAGCTGCCACCCATGGACGGACATCAAAATTCACACTGCTATCACCTAATTCTGATACCCGAATAACAGGGGCAGGATCGGCCATCACTTTCTCATGCCCGGTCACGATATCGGTCAGTAATTGTTTGGCTTTGAGCAGATCATCGTCATAACCAATACCAAAGACCATATCGATACGTCGGGTATCTTTGGCTGAATAGTTGGTAATAGTATCGTCATAAATTAGACCATTCGGCACGATAACTTCACGGTTATCACCTGTTTTCATAATGGTGTTAAAAATCGTAATTGACTCAATCACACCTGCGGTACCACCCGCTTCAACAAAATCACCAATTTTGAAAGGTCTGAATAAAATCAGCATCACGCCGGCAGCAAAGTTTTGTAATGAATCTTTCAAAGCCAGGCCAACAGCTAAACCTGCCGCACCCAGCACGGCAATCATCGAGGTGGTATCCACCCCCAATTGATCGAGCGCTGCTATCAATACAAATAACAATAAAATGGCATTGGCAATGGTACTGAAGAAATTAATCAGAATAGGGTCAAGGTTTGCTCTTACCATTAATTTGCGTGACATTTTGACCAGCCACTTGACCACGATTCGACCGACAAAAACAATGATCGCAGCATAGAGAATATTGATAAGCCAAAACACGACTATGCTTCCCGTTGCAGTTTCCATGTTAGTTCCTCTTTGATATGGATTGAATTACTTCACGAATTAACTTGGGGCCATGGTAAATAAGGCCACTATAAATTTGTACTAGTGATGCACCTGCATCCAACTTGGCTAACGCCTGTTCAGCAGACATGATTCCACCCGCGGCGATGATAGGCAAGTCATCATCCAATGCTTCTCTGAAAAGTTTGACAATCTCTGTTGATTTTTCAAACACAGGCGCGCCACTTAGACCACCTGCTTCTTCCGCATTATCGAGTCCGGCCACAGCATCGCGATCCATCGTTGTATTGGTGGCAATAACGGCATCGATTTTATGTTTATTGAATGCTTCAGCTAGCTGTGAGACTTCATCTAACGTCAAATCCGGCGCAACTTTCACTGCCATCGGCACATATTTTTCATGCTGCTGTGCGAGCTCTGACTGCGCCTTTTTTAACTCAGCTAATAATGTATCCAAGGATTCGCCAAACTGAAGTGTGCGTAAACCCGGAGTATTGGGGGAAGAAATATTGATAGTGACATAATCAGCATGTGGATAGACTTTATTCAGTCCTATCAAATAATCGTCTACGGCCTTTTCAACTGGCGTATCAAAATTTTTGCCAATATTTATGCCGATTAAAGTGTTGGTATCCGCTGCTTGAACTTGCTCAATAAGATGGTCAACGCCCAGATTATTAAAGCCCATGCGATTAATGATGCCTTGAGCTTCTGGAATACGGAATAATCGCGGTTTCGGGTTGCCTGGCTGTGGTCTGGGTGTCACTGTACCGATTTCAACAAATCCAAAACCCAGTGCGGACATGGCTTCAATGTGATCACCATTTTTATCAAGCCCCGCGGCCAGTCCAACTGCATTGGGAAAGGTCAGCCCCATCACTCGCACGGGTTTCATGTGCATTTTTCGTGTCATCAGCCACGACAGTCCGCTCATTTCCAAGCAATCAAGTCCCACTAATCCTAGGTGATGCGCTTTTTCAGCATCCAGACGAAACATCAGATCTCTCATCATGCGATAAACCATTTATACCTCCACTTCGATTTGATAACCGCTGAACTTGCGGAGATTGATGACACCCTTATCCAAAATCAGATACTGGCCTTTAATGCCCTCCAGTCGTCCTTCAACATGTGCTGTTTTGTCAAAATTAAACGAACTGACTTTATTGGGATAGGTGTTCACTGGGTATTCAATTGTCTGCACATTCTCGGCCGTTAAAACCTGAATGGCAGATTCACCAAACTGCTGTTGTAACTCAGATACCTCACTTTCACACAGGGCTAAGAGTCGGTCTCTTTCAGCGGCCAGATCAAGTGGTTCAGCCTCACCTTTCAACATTTTCCGCCAATCTGTCCGGTCAGAGACATGCTGTTTAAACATCACCTCAACCAGGCCCGATTGATAGCGACTTTTCACCCGAAAAATCGGCACAGCTTGAGTCGCACCCTGATCAATCCAACGCGTCGGAATTTGATTAATGCGGGTGATGCCCACTTTTAGCCCCGAACTATTGGCGAGATAAACAATATGATCCTGCATACATACCGCTTCACCCCACTCAGGCTCGCGGCACGTGCCTTGTTCATAATGGCAAAGCTCTGGCTTCATAAAACACAGATCACACTGTGCTAGCTTCTGTGAACAGGGGAAACAAAAACCACCACTGAAGCTTTTTTTCGTTAAACGATTACAAGCCTGACAGTGAATCTCCCCTTGATAATGTAATGAAATCGGCTGTCCAATGGTCTGGTTCAAAGGCAACAATTGCTCATCAAGCCTCATAGCGTAGTTAGCTTGCGTATCATCAGCCAGACTGACCTGCATTTTGGACAATTGTCCACTAAGCTTTGTCACTGAGTTTCCCTTTAATCTGAAGTTTTTTTCTAGGCATCTTATCGCAGATAGGCACCCGCCAACAGGGTCGCTATATCTTAATCTTTGTTCTCTGGTTTTGAGTCAGCATCAGAAACCAGGCGAATCGGAAACGGTTCGGTCACGGAGCCGGTATATAAGGAACGGTGTGGGAAAGGAATTTCTATTGACTCAGCATCAAACGCTTCTTTAATTTCTTCATGGATACTGTTTTTTAGCTCGATAAAACTTTCTCGTTTCACCCATACCGAAAACTGCATATTCAGCGAAGAATCACCAAAGCCAAGAAACACAAACTTCGGTTTCGGCTCATCAAGACATAAGGGGTTTGCCTCTGCCACTTTTTCCAGCACTTTTCTGACAGCTTTAATATCCTCTTTTAGAGCCACGGCGATGCTTAAATCAATCCGTCTGATAGGAAAACGCGTCAGTGTCGTGACTTCAGATTTAATCAGTGTTTCATTAGGTATTCGCACAAACAAATTATCAAATGTGCGAAGTTTTACTGACAACAGATCTATGGACAGCACTTCTCCTGTAGTCTCTCCCACCTTGATGAGATCACCAACAGAAAAAGGTCGTTCAGCGACTAAAAATAATCCGCTGATGATATTCGATGCTGATGTTTGTGAAGCAAACCCTATGGCGACTGACAATACACCAGCAGCGCCAATCAGTACCCCCAAATTAAAGCCGATGGCATTCAGCCCCATGACAACAAATACCAACAGAATCAAATATGAGGCCACGCGAGCCATTAAAAGCTGTTGGTGCGTATCAAAACGATTTTTACTCCACTGACGTACAGCCCGGCTGGCCATCTTTGCCAAAATAAGACCGACGATAAAATAAATCAGGGCTTCAAATACAGACATAAACCATGCTGCATCGATATTGTTAATCCATTCTGTCATTCTTACTCGCCTGAGTTCTTAACCAAATAAAGCTGAAATAGCTTTGGTAATTTTACTGCGTCCAATGTCCTCTCTGGCTGCACATACCAGCTCCAGCGCACTCAATGGTAATCCACCACTGATGACGTCATCCAAGCTCAATATGGCATCATCCAGATTTCGTCTAACCAGTGTAATCCGTTGTGTCCAGAACTGTCCCTGCTTATCCACATATAGACTCAAGTTGGGAGCAGGCACACTAATTTTATCGAGTGTTAACATTTGATCCGACTGATTTTGAATGCGTACTTCTATTGCCGCTCTCGCCTTATTATTGGCAATGGGCTTCACATCTAATTGCTCACTGACCTGTGAGGCATAACTTAAAACGCCTTCACGCGTATTCGGGCCAAACCATGAATCACATACCTTCACTGTCGGAATATCTAATAAAGTCTGCTCAGAAGAAGTAGAAGCAATCTTCAACCAGAGCGGAAGACACACAAACAAAGTGACCTCTTGGAACGGCAATAAACTCACAGATACATCAGGCCGACAAACAACAGGGCGATCCGCTAAGGCTGGTTTAATCGCGACCCTTTCGGGGAGTTCTGCAAACACAAAACGATGTTCATGTTTGGGTGGTGATTCAAATGTACTGGTTTCATTTTTTAGCGACGGTTCAATTTGCTCAGTCGTATGCTGCCACTCGTAGCCCAACCACCATTGATGTGGAGCAGAATGCATTTCCAGACACACATCCGCACACCGCATAACCCATTGAGTTTGCTGGGGAAAACCGAAATCACCCCACCACCTATTTTGTCGTCCAACCATGGTAAATAACAACTTATATAAATTATTCGGAGACAGGTCGAAAATCCTTCCTTATAATAGCGCAGATGTTTACTCGAAATATGATAAAAATAGCGCTCGTTTCGGTGATTACCCTACTTGTCGCTTCATGTAGTAGTACACCGGAAAAAGGCGCGGAAGCGTCAACGACTCCGTCAGTTACTTATTCTAAGGCAAAACAAAAACTGAAACATACGCCTTGGGAACAAGCCTACAACGAATCCTTAGACGACACTGAAAACCCACTCTCCTCAGAAAATCCCCCCATCACCCTCCCCCCTCAAGCACCCACTGACGTCTGGGATCGCATTCGCGATGGCTTCGTGATTTCTGATTACAAAACCTTAGAACCAGATACCGAGCGTCAACTTCGCTGGTTCATTGATCATCAGGACTATGTCGGCCGAGTGGTAGAACGAGCCAGACCTTATCTCTATCACATTGTTGAAGAAGTCAACAAACGCAACATGCCTATGGAGGTTGCGTTGTTACCTGTCGTGGAAAGCGGTTTTAAGCCGATGGCTTACTCACCTAGTCATGCATCCGGTTTATGGCAGTTTATCCCCGGTACCGGACAGGTTTACGGCTTGGAACAAAATTGGTGGTATGACGGCAGACGTGATGTTGTTAAGTCAACACAGGCCGCCCTCAATTATCTTGAAAAACTGCATAATGATTTCGGTGACTGGCAGCTTGCTCTCGCAGCCTATAACTGCGGTGAAGGTACCGTTGGCCGCGCTATTAAGAAGAATCAGGAACAAGGTAAGCCGACTGATTTCTGGTCACTGGATCTACCAAGAGAAACCTCGGCCTATGTACCTCGCTTAATGGCCGTCAGCCATATGGTGAAATATCCTGAACGCTATGAGCTAGAACTTAGCCCAATCGATAACAAGCCTTTCTTTGGGCAAGTTAATGTTGGCTCACAAATCGATCTAGCCATGGCAGCCAAGCTGGCTGGTATCACTGAAAAACAAATGCATCAACTCAATCCAGCATTTAATCGCTGGGCAACCGCCCCACATGGCGATCATAAGCTAGTACTGCCGCTGGAAAAAATCCCCACATTTAAGGCAGCTCTGGCTAAAACACCAGCATCACAGCGTGTGCAATGGGCTCGCCATGAAATCAAACGCGGTGAATCACTCAGTGTCATCGCCAGCAACTATGACACAACTGTTGAAGTGATTAAACAAGCCAATAAGTTGGGTAGCACACAAATTAGGGCAGGCAAAAACTTACTTATCCCAGTGGCATCGCATGATGTCAGCCAGCTAGCGCTGAAAAAAGCACAACGGAATCTGTCAGCAGCAAAAACCAAAAAAACGACTTACATTGTTAAAGCCGGTGACACTTGGTGGGATATCGCACGGAAAAACAATACCGATGTTCAATCTCTGACTAAACAGAATAAAAAGTCCGCCAGAGATATTTTGCATGCAGGTCAAAAACTCGTTATCACTACAACTGCTGAAGATATTAGAAAGTCAGTTAACTATACCATCAAAAATGGCGACTCTCTCTGGGCAATATCACGCAAGTTCAATGTCAGTGTGGCTGATGTGAAAGAGTGGAATGGTTTAAGTGATCGTTCAACATTACAGCCTGGCCAGAATTTGAAACTGTATATAGACGAAACCTGATTCACAGTGCTGCACGTTGCTCTCTACGAGCCCGAGATTCCACCCAACACGGGCAATATTATTCGTTTATGCGCCAACGCTGGTGCCAGTCTTCATTTGATAGAACCTCTTGGTTTTGTGATTGATGATAAACGTTTACGACGTGCCGGTCTGGATTATCATGAATTTGCCCACGTCACTGTGCATAAGAACTTTGATGAATTCTTAGTCTGGAGCGATAGCAGACGAATTTTTGCCTGCACCACAAAAGCGACACAACATCATCATCAGGTCAGCTACATCGATGAAGACATTTTATTATTTGGTCCTGAGTCGCGCGGCTTACCTGATAATGTTTTGAATCAAGTGCAAGACAGTCAGAAAATACGCATTCCAATGCTTCCTGATAGCCGAAGTTTAAACCTGTCTAATGCGACGGCCATCATCTTATATCAGGCATGGGAACAGCTAGACTTTGCAGGAGCAAAACGGTTCTGAGTATTGGTCAAGAATGTGTTCAAAACCTGAGCCAGTTCAATGTCCTATTTTCGCATCTACTCTATGATTCATCCTCTCACGAATAGGTGAGTATCATGCTTGTTTAGTGCTAATGGCGCTACGCTTGTTTGGCCCAGTTGGGTTATTATTCGCCATTCAATAAAACTTCAGTTATGTGTTATGCGCTATGGAAGGTAAATAACCATGATGTATCAGATCGTTTTTTTTTATGTACTTCACCTAACCTCACCACGGATTTAGATTGCTACCAATGACAGGCTATCAATTTTTTTGTGCATGCATTCTTAGTTTGCTACTGAGCTTCTCAGTCTCGATTCATGCCCAAGTTGCTCAAACGGAAGATGACCTGGCGTTAGAAAAAGTGAGCTTGCAACTGAAGTGGAAATATCAGTTTCAGTTTGCAGGTTATATTGCTGCCGTAGAAAAAGGTTTTTATAAAGAACAAGGTTTGGATGTGGAGCTACGCCCTCGTCAGACTGAGTTAAACGTCGTTGATGAGGTCGTCAATGACAAAGCCGATTATGGCATCGGTGGTATCGGTATTTTGTCACAATATGCGAATGGTTCTCCAATAAAAGCATTAGCTGCTATCTTTCAGCATGATGCTTTAGTCTTTATGAGCCAAGCCGAGTCCGGCATTGTCAGCCCATATGAAATGGTGGGTAAACGCGTCATGTTTGATGGTACCAGCGGTAACGATGCCATCTTGAGGACCTTATTGAATGATGCCGGCATTCAACTCAAAGATATCAATATTATCCCTCAACAAATGAGTATAGACAGTCTGCTTAATGATGAAGTCGATGTCATTTCAGGCTATATCACCGATCAGCCCTATGCGTTTTTACAGAAAAAGTTTCCCATCAACATCATCAATCCGCGTAACTACGGGTTTGATTTCTATGGTGATATTTTATTTACCAGCGATGATGAGCTGAAAAACTACCCTGGCCGTGCACAACGCATGCTCAAAGCATCACTGAAAGGCTGGCAGTATGCGCTTGAGCACAGTGAGGAAATGATTCATATCATCAAAGAAAAATACGGTGCAGAGCAGAGTCTATCTCGACTACGGTTTGAAGCAAGAGAAACGAAGAAGTTGATCTTAGCTGAGTTAATCCCCCTCGGAAGCATCGAAACACCTCGCCTTAAACGCATTGCTGATATTTATACTCAACTGGGTGTCACGCCCGCACTTTCTGAAAAGGCGCTCAACCACTTCATACACCAACCTAGCACAACGTTATCACTGACAGAAGCGGAACAAGCCTGGTTGCAGGCACATCCGGTGATTAAAGTCGGTGTAGATAAAAACTTCGCTCCTTACGAGTGGGTGAATGATGATGGTGAATATGTCGGTATTGCAGCTGAATATATTAACCTGCTTGAAGAAAGACTCGGCGTTAGATTTGACATCATTTCCAACCATAGCTGGGATGAGTTGATGACTATGGCTCAGCAAAATGAACTTGACATGTTGGCATGCTTAAATGAGACGCCAGAGCGAGAACAATACCTCAACTTTACCGATCCTTATATTCAAAATCCCGTCGTCATCATTAATACCGATATCAACGGTTATGTTGGCGCACTGAAAAACCTGGCAGGTAAAACGGTTGCCATTGAAAAAGGTAATTTCAGTAATACCTTATTGAGTGATGACTACCCAGAAATTACCTTACTGTTTACCGACACGCCCAGACAGGCATTGGAAAAAGTGGCTCGGGGTGAGGCTGATGCTTATATTGGTGATGCCGCCTATGCCAACTATCAAATTAAAAACAATGATCTGATAAACCTTCAATTTGCTGGACAAACACAAGCACGTGCCGTCTACCGGATGGGTGTCGTCGAAAACCAACCTGAGTTATTGAGTATCATCAATAAAGTGCTGGGACAGCTCTCTGAAAAAGAAAAAAAAGAAATTGAATCACAATGGCTGGGCATCAAAGTCACTCCCGGCCCTCAATTAAAAACATTAATACAATTCGGCGTTGGTATCCTGCTGTTATTCTTATTATTTGGCTACTGGATTCATCGTCTGCGACAGTCCCGCCGTGCTCTTCAGGAAAGTGAAAGTCGGTTAAGTGATGTGCTCAATACCTCACCTGTGCCAGAAATCATTATTGATAATCAAGGTAAGGTGACTTATATCAATCAGGCCTTTATTCAGTCATTTGGTTTTACTCAGACTGATATCCCGACATTGGATGATTGGTTATTGAGGACCTTTCCTAAACAAGAAACACGTGAACGTTTTATTCAGCAGGCCAACATTTCCACACACAAGCAATACGTATCTTTCAACTTCGAATCTATCGAAACAGACCTAGTTTGTATGGATGGTCAACGCCGGGCTGTTATTGCTAACGCACGAAAAGTTAGTAGTGATGCCATCCCTGATACATTGATTATTCTCTACGATATTACAGAACGTAAACGTGCTGAAGAAAAACTCAAACTGTCAGGACGGGTATTTACCCAGGCGCATGAAGGTATATTAATCACCGACGCAGATGGATTAATAGTCGACGTTAACCCGGCGTTTTCAGAGATCACAGGCTACAGCCGCGAAGATGTTCTACATCAGAATCCATCAATATTACGTTCAGATAAACATGATGCTTTGTATTTTGAAGAGATGTGGCAAGAGCTTCGTCATCAAGGTCACTGGCAAGGAGAAATCTGGAACAAGCGCAAAGATGGTCAGATCTATGCTGAACTATTAACGATATCAACATTAGTCGATGATTTTGGCGAAACGTTGCATTATCTCGGCATGTTTTCAGACATCACCCAGAGCAAAGAGCAACAACATGCACTGGAAATGATGGCGCATTATGATGTGTTAACTCAACTGCCTAACCGCACCCTATTTGCTGACAGGTTCAAACAGGCAATTGCACACAGCAATCGTAATAACAGTTTATTAGCTGTTGTTTTTCTGGATTTGGATGGTTTCAAACCGGTCAATGATACCTATGGTCATGAAGCAGGTGACCAGTTACTGATTGAGGTCTCAGCCCGTATCCAGTCATGTATCAGACAAGACGATACCGCCTCGCGTCTTGGTGGCGATGAGTTCGCCTTATTGTTGAACGATGTAAGCAGCGCTGATCACTGTGAAACGCTCATCAACCGTATAAGAAATGCCATCGAGCTCCCTTACATCATCGATGACAACAGTATCAGCTGTAGCGCCAGTATTGGTGTAACGTTATACCCTCTCGATGATGCCGATGCTGACACCTTATTGCGTCATGCCGATCAGGCCATGTATCAAGCCAAAGTCTCAGGTCGTCAGCGTCATCATATGTTTGATATGCAGCAAGACGAGCAAATTTCCGAAAAGCAGAATCAATTTAAATCAATCGAAGATGCGCTTATATCCGATCAGCTGGTCTTGTTCTATCAGCCAAAAGTGAATATGCGTACAGGTGAAATTATTGGTGCTGAGGCATTGATTCGCTGGCAGCATCCTGAGCAAGGTTTAATCATGCCGGGGGCATTTTTGCCTGCTACGGAAGGTAGCCCATTGGAAATTAATATCGGCAACTGGGTAATTGAACACGCTATCAAGCAACTTGATGACTGGATTCAACGTGGCTGGTCGCTTGAAATGAGTATTAATATTTCATCACGACACTTGCAATGGAATGGCTTTTTTGACCATCTGGATCGTGTGCTTGCCAGGTATCCGAATGTGCCCTCTTATATGATCCAGTTAGAGATTTTGGAAAGCAGTGTTTTGACAGACATCAACAATATCTCCTCAATTATTAAGACCTGTCGTCATACCCTAGGCCTCAAAATTTCCTTGGATGATTTTGGTACTGGTTATTCCTCTTTAACACATCTACGTCATCTGCCTGTCGACACCGTTAAAATCGATCAGAGTTTTGTCCGTGATCTCATTGATGACCCCAATGACTACACCATCATTGATGGTGTTATCGGCCTCACAGATGCCTTCCATCACCAAGTCATTGCTGAAGGAGTAGAGACAACGGAGCATGGCTTGATGTTACTAGCCATGGGCTGTGATTTGGCTCAAGGATATGGCATTGCCTATCCCATGTCAGCGGATGACTGTAATCAATGGATTAGCACTTATCAGCCGAATGTACGCTGGATAGATTTGGCCGAGAGAAAACTTGACGCTGAACAAACACTACTTGAGTTGATGGATTTGCAAATAAATTATTGGCTTAATCGGGTTGTCAGCAACCTGCAATCGACCTCAGACAAAATTGAGTACTGGCCTTTAATGAACCATAAAAAGTGTCACTTTGGTCTATGGCTGGAACAAGCTAAGAAACAGAACCTGTTTGATAAAGTCTGGATAGAATCAATGAAACTGGCTTATACCGAGCTATATCACAATGCAAACAGCCTCAAATACCAGTTTCAGGAAAACCAGCATCGCGCCAACGATACTGGTATTACTGAATTAAAATCTCATTTTGGAATCATTCAATCACTCTTGAATGCAAAAAAACAAAGTCATTAATCACCGATAAAACGACCAAGACTTCTTGGGCCGTCAGGCATCGGCAAATGTTGGACGACTTGCTGTTGTTTAATATCAATCACCGATAAGGTATTGCTGAACCAATTCGTTACATAGGCATACTGGCTGTCATCTGAAAAAGCGACTGTTTCCGGCATTTCGCCTACTTTGATTTTTGTGACCATTTCTAATGTTTCAGTATCAAACACCCAAACATCATTCGTGCCTTGGTTAGCCACAAATAACCACTGGTTATCCGGTGTGACCGCAACACCATATGGCGCAGTGCCTGCTTTCAGCGTTTTCACCACCTCATAGCTCTCACCATCAATGACTGTAATGGTATTATCCTGGATGGCTGTGACAAAGATATGTTTGCTATCAGGACTCACAGCGACGGCATAAGGCGCTTTTCCAGTCTTAACCTCAGCATATTGGCGCGGCGTATCAGCATCAAGCACCGTTAAAGTATCACTATTGCGGTTAGCTACAAAGATACGACGAGTTGCATTATCTAGTGCTAAACCAGCAGGATTCTTACCCACTGACAAGAGATCAACCACTAGCTTCGTTTCAGGATTAATGACCACAACAGCATTACGATGCCAGTCAGAAACAAATACCTGATGCTTCTCAGAAGGGTCGACCGCAATGGCAAAAGGTTGCCCGCCCGTATTAATTTCAGCTAATTTCTTGTTATCTCTGGTATCTATCATCGTCACCACCCCTTGCTCAGGGTGCGTGACAAATAATTCATGCCGCTTGTTATCCAATGAAACACCTACAGGTCCGGTAGTGACCTCTACGGTGGCTGTTATTTTTTGTGTATCAATATCTAAAACGGTAATTTTATTGGCAGCCTGACTGCTGATATAAGCATGTTGAGCTGCTAGTGGCATGGCCACTAGCAATAAACTCAATGAGAGACCTAAACGCAGCCTCACTTATTTCTTTCCTTCAAGAGATTCTTTTAAGCTGCCCATACCGGTTTTAGCAAAGGCTTCCATGGCTTTAACTGCCGATTCATCATTGTACTGTTCAGGTGGGAAGTTACCTGTGTCAGCACGATAGAAACGCCCCTTCCAACTCATTTCAGTACCTTTATCTGCTTCCGTGAGTTCAATGCTGACGGTATAAAAGCTGACTGGAAATGCTTCGATATTCTCCTCCAGCAAGCGATAACTCATATAATGTTTAGCATCATCTTTTTCATCTAGGCTATCAGTAATTTCACCTTTGCCTTTTATCTTAAGTACTCGTGTTCCTTCTTCAGGTGATGTGACTGACTCAACCATGGGGTGCCAATCTGCTATGGCGTTAAAGTCTGACACTTTCTTCCAAACTGTCTCAACCGGTGCATCGATCACCATTTTTTCATCAATTTTCTGCGGTGTTGGCCCATGAGCGAAAGCAAGACTAGTGACGAATAATTGACTTGCCATGAAGGCGGTTGCCCATAATTTCATTAAAAATTCCTCTTTAAAATTGAAGTGCTGACTTGTAATGTAGAAGGTTATTTCGGATCGCGGTTGGTATGACCAAGTGTCTCAACATGACCGTTTACAATGCCGAATTGGGTATAACGATAAATTTTGTCTGAGTGAGCCTGCTGCACGAGATCGTGATAAATCCAAAACTCGATCTTGCCGCTGGAGTTTTCTCTTTTAGAAATAGAATCAGGTTCACCTAACTCCGCTTTGATAAATTCTGGGGTTTTACCTGTGAAGTGTTTGAGGAAGGCCATTTCCTCGTAAGGTTTTTGCATAGTAGCATCAGCAGCATGGCTGATACCTGGAATAAAAAGTAGTAAAGACAGGAGTAATGGCAAGAGTTTCATGTTCTTCCTCAAAGTGAATAGAAAACTCGACCATCCTACTGAGCATTGTGCCAATACCGTTAGAGACATGTCCTCGTATTTCAGCAGGACCTTTTCATCTATGTCTGCGTGATTTGCTCCCCATCGTATATCTGCCTATGGGTTAATCTATTTCAGTCCTTCATAATTTTGCTTTTAATTGTTAATGAACTCGAAATATGGATGGCCTGCAGCGACAGCTCGACCGCACCAGTGACAATGAGCAACCCAAACGTATCAGACATGACATTGTCTGGGTTACAGCACTCTCTTTGGCTACTTACCTTCTGGCCTTATATTTCGATTTAGCTGAGCGCTATATCAACTGGACAGCATTAGGCGAGTTATATCAACTTGATGAGATAATTTTTGTGTTGTTGGTTTTCTGTGCCGGGCTCATATGGTTCAGTAAACGGCGAATATCTGAATTATCACAAGCATTGAGACATAACTTGGCCATGCAGGCTGAGCTTACGCATAACAATAAAAAAATCCGACAGCTGCTTAACGAAAAACAGTCACTGGTACAACGAATCACGTTGGTTAGAGAGTCTGAACGTGATCACTTAGCCTCTGAACTTCATGACATCTTTGGTCAACATCTTGCTGCAATGGATGCCAACCTGACTGTCGCTCTAAACCAGACAAACAACTCAAATCTCACATCCATTCTCGAGTCCGTGATGGACAGCACCACGGTATTACGCTCGATTACACGCAATAAGCTACGTCATCTCAAGCCACCCAGCCTAGATAGTATTGGTCTTAAAGGTGCTATTCGTGAACTGTTATCAGAATGGAGACAATCCTTTTCTGGCACTGACAACATCTCTTTGAATGTACATGATGATGAGATCCCTAAACCTATTGCGTTGACCTTATATCGAGCTCTGCAGGAAGGGTTGAGTAATATTAGTCGACATGCCAATGCAGAAAATGTGTTTATTTACTTACACCAGTTTCGTGAACCTGAGCATATGTGTATTCAACTTAGACTGGAAGATGACGGGCAAGGTATGGATACAAACATAGAGAACCAATCCGGACTTGGGCTTGTAAGTATTCGAGAACGTTGCGAAGCATTAAGTGGCGAGTTTTATATATCAACACGTCAACCACAGGGAACAACGTTAACTATTACGCTTCCTTATGACCCCATTGTTTGAGTAATTATTATGTCTAAAACTACTATCTTACTAATTGATGACCATGCCATTTTGCGTGATGGTTACCAACATTTATTAAATTCATCAGGATTTCATGTGATTGATCAGGCCAGCAACTCTGAAGAGGGCTATCGTCTTTATGTGACACATAAGCCTGATGTCTGCATTATCGATATCAGTATGCCTGGCGCCGGTGGCCTCGAATGTATCAGGCGTATTATCGCACGTGACCCACAAGCTAAAATTCTTGTCTGCACAATGCATGATGACTCAACACTGGCTATGCGGGCAATGGATATGGGCGCTCGAGGCTATATCACGAAGTCCTGTCCTTCTTCTGTGTTAATTGAGGCAGTAAAAACCATTGCAAACCGTGGTCATTATCTCAGTACCGAGATTGCTCGCTCCATCGCCATGGAAAAGTTGATTCATGCTGATCAAAAAGTGCACTCCTTATCGCACCAGGAATTTGCTGTATTTCGTATGGTCGCTGAGGGAAAAAGTATCAATGAAATGGCAGATAACCTGGCCTTAGCACCCAAAACCGTATCCAACTACAAAACAAATATGATGCGAAAACTAGGCACCAATAATTTAGCTGAGATTATTTTTCTGGCTCAAAAAACGGGGCTGATCACTACACCGCCTAATTAAAATTTGGCTAGTGAAAAAGTTCATGAACTTTCTTCACATCACTCCCTGAGAAAGCAACAAAATATTTATAAACCATTGTTAAATATATTTATTCATAAATAGCATCAAAGCCTCACCGCCGAATTAAGGATAACTTCCCTGACCCTTTTAGGTGTCGCTCTCTATCCCCTATCACAGCAAAGATAAGAAGATGAGCTTTGTGCTCAGCCGTGCTTTTTTACAGCTGATACACAAAGTCAGCATTGACTGACTCTCAAAACAAATAGGAGGATATATGAGAGAAATGCATCATAGCCGGTGGTCAAAAATCGGTACTGCGCTTGCTGTCTCATCCGCACTCGGATTGATGTCAGGCATGTCAGTTGCAAATGATAAGTTAGTAGAACTGTCAAAAAGCAATGAAAACTGGGTAATGCAAGGGAAAGACTTCTCAGGCACCCACTACAGTACTGCCAAACAAATTAATAAAGATAACGTTAAAAAACTACGTCCATCATGGTCATTCTCAACAGGTGTACTCAACGGTCACGAAGGTGCGCCACTTGTTGTAGATGGCACAATGTTTATTCATACACCATTCCCAAATAACACCTTTGCCATCGATCTGGATGAGCCAGGCGTAATCAAATGGGAACACAAACCAAAACAAGATCCTGCAGCTCGTGCTGTGGCATGTTGTGACGTTGTAAACCGTGGTTTAGCTTACTGGCCAGGTGACGACAAAGCACCAGCCATGATCGTTAAGAGCTTACTGGATGGTCACGTTGTCGCGTTAAATGCTGAAACAGGTGAAGAATACTGGAAAGTAGAAAACGGTGACATCAGCGTAGGCCAAACAGAAACTGCAGCACCATTCGTTGCTAAAGACCTGGTTATCCAAGGTTCTTCTGGTGCGGAATTAGGTGTTCGTGGTTATGTCACTGCTTACGATATTCATACTGGTGAAATGGTATGGCGTTGGTATGCGACTGGTCCTGACGCAGATGTGGGGCTGGATAAAGACTTCAACAAACATAACCCTCATTATGGTCAAAAAGGTCTAGGTACATCTACCTGGGAAGATAACGCATGGAAAATCGGTGGTGGTACTAACTGGGGTTGGTACGCTTATGATCCAGATTTAGACATGTTCTATTATGGTTCAGGTAACCCTGCTCCATGGAACGAAACTATGCGTCCAGGTGATAACAAATGGACCATGACTATTTGGGGTCGTGATCTGGAAACGGGTTTAGCTAAATTCGGTTACCAAAAAACACCTCATGATGAGTGGGATTACGCCGGCGTTAACGTCATGATGCTCTCTGAGCAAAAAGACAAAAACGGCAAAATGCGTAAACTGCTGACTCACCCTGATCGTAACGGTATCGTTTACACACTGGATCGTGAAACGGGTGACTTAGTCTCTGCCAACAAAATGGATGACACGGCCAACTGGGTGAAAAAAGTTGACCTAGAAACAGGTCTACCAATTCGTGACCCTGAATATGGCACACGCATGGGACACCGTTCACGCGATGTATGTCCTTCAGCGATGGGCTTCCATAACCAAGGTTTCGATTCTTATGATCCTAAACGTGAACTGTTCTACTTAGGTATTAACCACCTATGTATGGATTGGGAACCATTCATGCTTCCATACCGTGCAGGTCAGTTCTTCGTTGGTGCCAACGTATGGACATACCCTGGTCCTAAAGGTGATCGTCAAAACGGTATCGGTTCAGGCCAAGTTAAAGCCTACAACGCGATTACTGGTGACTTCGCTTGGGAAAAAATGGAGAAATTCTCTGTTTGGGGCGGCACAATGGCGACCGAGGGTGGACTGGTATTCTACGGAACACTGGATGGCTTTATCAAAGCGCGTGATGCTGACAACGGTAAGTTGTTGTGGAAATTTAAACTTCCATCAGGCGCAATTGGTCACCCAATGACATACACCCATGAAGGTACACAATACGTTGCTATCAACTATGGTGTAGGTGGTTGGCCTGCAGTTGGTCTTGTGTTTGACCTGAATGACCCATCAGCTGGTTTAGGTGCAGTAGGTGCCTTTAAAGAACTGGCGAAAAACACTCAAATGGGTGGTGGTGTCATGGTCTTCGCACTTGATGGTAAGAGCCCATATGACGATGTGAGCTTAGGTGAATACGGCATGTAAGCAAAGGCTTACTCGTCAAATAACTTAAGACTTATTTCGTTAGAAACCTGGCCAGCAACCAGTTGGTTGCTGGCCTCCATCAAAGAGACCAACATGATGAAACGAAGCGTGAAAAAAGCCAAATCAGGTCGTATGTTACCTTCATTTTTGGCACTCATATTAGGCAGTGGCTTAGCCTTTAATGCACAAGCCAATACCAGCACCCTTAAAGTGTGTGCGGCCAGTGATGAATTGCCCTACTCAAATAAGCAGCAGGAAGGCTTTGAGAATGAACTGGCAAAAATTCTAGCGGATACCATGGACCGGGAACTAGAGTTCGTCTGGTCCGATAGAGCAGCTATTTTTCTTGTGACAGAAAAGCTGCTTAAAAATCAATGTGATGTTGTCATGGGCGTAGACAAAGGTGATCCTCGTGTCGCGACCAGTGACCCATACTATAAGTCTGGCTATGCCTTTATTTATCCAGCAGACAAAGGTTTGGATATTGAAAACTGGCAAAGCCCAGCATTAAAAGACATGTCTAAATTTGCCATCGTTCCAGGCAGCCCTTCCGAAGTGATGCTGCGTGAAATTGATAAGTATGAAGGCAACTTTAACTACACCATGTCCTTAATCGGTTTTAAGTCACGCCGTAACCAGTATGTACGTTATGCACCCGATTTACTGATATCAGAAGTGGTGTCAGGTAAAGCCGATATTGCTCACATCTGGGCACCAGAAGCCGCCCGTTATGTGAAATCAGCCTCGGTTCCACTCAAAATGGTGGTATCTGAAGAAATTGCACCGACCCACGACGGAGAAGGTGTAAGACAACAGTTTGAACAAGCTATCGCCGTACGCAGTGACGATAAAGAACTGTTGAAAGAAATCAATACAGCCCTGCATAAAGCTGATCCTAAGATCAAAGCCGTATTGAAAGATGAAGGCATCCCACTCTTATAACTCTAATAAAAATACTTTTTGTTACTACAGGAAAATTTTTAAATCATGACTAACAAAACATTTTTGCCAAAGAAGATTCGAGGAATCGCTTTACTTACTGTCTCGGTACTCTCCGTGGCAATGATTCCTGTCGCTCAATCTCAATTGGTTTTCAGAAATACAGTCACAGGTGATGTCCTGGACTTATCTTTTGGCAAGAAAGGTGAAAAGACAGAAGCTGTTGAGCATTTTCTTAATACAGGTGAAAACCTCTACAACACAGATGAAGAAGCCATCAAGTCTGGTGAAAGCTTATTTATGACGGCATGTTCAGGCTGTCATGGACATCATGCTGAAGGCAAATTAGGTCCAGCATTAGGTGATGATTATTACACCTACCCTAAAAATGCTCATGATAAAGGCTTGTTTGAAACCATTTATGGCGGTGCCCGCAGCATGATGGGGCCGCAATATAACAACCTCACTAAAGATGAAATCTTACACATCATGGCCTGGGTAAGAAGTGTTTACTGGGGTTCTGCAGATAAAGCTGAGTGGTTAACTGAAGAGCAGAAAGCTAACTTTGAACCAGCAGAAGTGCCAGAAGACTTCAAAGAAGCTATGGATAACTTTAATAAAACTCATCATTAATTAATGGGTGGCATGTTGTCATAGTGGCAGCATGCCAATTCATTATGTCGTCGCAAAAATAAGGAGAGAAATATGAAACTAAAAACAATCGCTGTGACTTGTTCAGCCCTGATGATGTTATCAGGCGCCAGTGCAGTTATGGCTTATGATGGTACTAAATGTAAAGCACCTGGCGATTGCTGGGAAGCTAAGCCTGGATTCCCAGATAAAATCAAAGGTTCTAAGTACGATCCTAAACACAGTGAAAAAGAACTGAACAAACAAGATGCTGCGTTAAAAGCAATGGAAAAACGCAATGCTGAACGTGTTGAACAGTTCAAAAAAACAGGTAAATGGGTTTATTAATCCGTTACTGAAGCAGACCGGCCTTATTCTCGGGCCGGTCTTTTCTTTTTCTTCCATGTGAAACCACTATGAACCAGCTATCAAATACATCAACGATAGCGATGTCAGATTGGCATGCGCTTATTCGTCAGATGGAAACCAGCATCAATAACACGATTCTCGGTCAGGAACACATTGTCAGATTAATGACCATTGCCACCCTGTCCAGAGGGCATATCCTGCTTGAAGGTGATGTCGGTGTCGGTAAAACGACCTTATTGAAAACGGTAGCCGAATGTCTGGGTGGTAACTTTGAACGGATTGAAGGCACCATCGATCTGATGCCGCACGATCTCGTTTACTACACCTATATTGCCGAAAATGGTAAACCAGGCGTGAGTTCAGGACCGGTTCTGAAACATGGCGATGAACTCTCTATCTTCTTTTTCAATGAGATTAACCGAGCACGGCCACAAGTCCACTCTTTATTATTAAGAGTCATGGCTGAACGCAGCGTGCATGCATTTAACCAAACACACTATTTCCCTCATTTGCAGGTGTTTGCTGACCGTAATCGTATTGAAAAAGATGAAACCTTTGAGCTGCCTGCAGCGGCACGTGACCGTTTTATGATGGAACTGCATGTCGAGCAGCCAAAGTCAGAAACACAACTGAAAGATCTGATGTTCAATCCTCGTTTTCATGATGCTGACAAACTGGTTGATTCTGCTGATAAAGCAGTCGTACCGTTTCAGCAACTTAATGATATTGCGGTTGCCATTCAAGAGCATGTTCACACCAGTGAAAAAGTGCAGGACTATGGCTATCATCTCTGCCGCGCTCTACGTGAACCGGCTGAGTATGGCATTCAAATCACCGATGTGGATACCAACAATATGATCCGTGGTGGTATGGGACCACGCGGTATTAGTTATCTGGCTCGTGGAGCCAAAGTTAATGCCTGGCTGAATGGGCGTGATGCGCTTGTGCCAGAAGATTTCCATATGATCATCCGGCAGATAGCCAAACATCGATTATTCTTGAATCCTGTCTATGACTATAACCGTGATGATATTGTTGAATCACTTATCACGGCTGCGTTGAATACCATTCAATCGCCATGAATCAAACCTTTGATTACAAAACCACTGGCTTGATCAGTGGCTTGATGCTGGGCTCTCATAAAAGCCGGCAGCGTGGTACAGGATCGGATTTCTATAAGAAATCATTATTTTTAGATGAACCAGATACGTCACGTTTGGATTTAAATGCCAGCCTGACTGATCCGTTTGAGTCCCTGCATGTCAAAAGTTACCGACAACGCAGCAAAATCGATGTGATATTACTTATCGATGGCTCATCCTCGATGCTTTATGGCGAGAAAGCGACCTTAATGCATCACGTGTATGAGAGCACCAAAGCCTCTGTCGAGGCCGCTAATGACCGTTTTTCATGTTATCTGCTCAAAGAAAAACTTATTAAGCTGGATGATGCGGATGCTCTGACCACAGAATTAACTAACCTCCAGCCCGAGTCTAATCAGGCTGAAGCCACTCAACAAGTTTTTCCGATCTTGCCTGGCAAGCCGGCACTGGTATTTTTAGTCTCTGATTTTCACTGGCCGGAAACACAATTGCAGTCATTGCTGACTGTATTGTCAGCCCATTTGGTGGTGCCTATGGTGTTATGGCAATCCAAAGAATTTCTCGACTTTCCATTATGGCGATTTGTCGAGTTGACTGATCTTGAAACAGGAGCCAGTTCTCTGGTGTTTATCACCCGCGATCAAAAACAAAAAATTCAGCAGCAATATGACGATCGTAAAACCTATCTCACGCAACAGTTTCGTCGATTTAATCAACATCCCTTTTGGTTGATTGATCACTATGATGCCAGACAAATGAGTCGATACTTTTCGATGCAGTAGGAACCATTATGAAGCTTTTTAACACCATTTCACTGCTTTTAGGCTTATTTCTGCTTTCTGCTATCTGCTCTGCAAAGCCTCATATTCCAGGCCAACTTATCAAAATGGATCAAGGACGAAGTTATGGCTTGGTGGTTGGCGATATCATTGAACATCAATATCTGATCGCTATCGATACAGCGTATTCTCTGTCACCCTCATCTCTTCCCGTTGAGGGTGAATTAACCTACTGGCTTGATTTGAATAGCGTCGATATGACCTCCGATCAACGGGGAACAAAAAAGCTCTATCATCTTACCCTTCGCTATCAAACTTTTTACGCACCACTCGATGTCCGCAAATTACTTATTCCTGAACAACAGTTAGTATTCACTGACAACTCAAATCAACGGTTTGAAATATCACTACCCGAATGGTATTTCACTATGTCACCGATAAAAGAAGTTGTTTCAAGTGGTGTGGGTAATGATGATGGTAGTGATGGTTTTATGAAGCCCGATATCGCCCCCAGAACGCATTCACTTTCACGCTATCAATCGCCCATCATCATTTATGCCAGTTTATCTGTGATAGCTTTGCTTATCTGGGCAGCGCTCGCAGGGTTATTACCCAAGTTGAGTACTTCACCTTTTCACAAGGCTAAGCGTCAAATCAAACGCATCAAACGCCAAAAAAATATAACGTCTGAACAAGTGCAACAGGGTATGCAAGCGATGCATGATGCGTTGAATGCGCGGGCCAAGCAGACCTTGTTTGCCTCACAAATTGATGACTTTATTCATCGACACCCACAATTTAATGAAAGTCGCGGACAAATTGAAGATTTCTTTCAGCAATCCAGAAGCGTTTTTTTCTTTGATAAAGAAGCTAAACCCACTATCTTGATGGATTGTATCCGTCTATGCGACAGACTCGCGGCCGCTGATAAAGTCGTGCAGAGTAACTCATGAATCTTGCTTTTCATCTGCCCTGGCTGCTGGTTTTATTACCACTCAGCTTATTACCTTTTTTTAACAGTTTGTTTGACCGTCATGCGACGCCCAGCAGACAGCTGATCAAGCTGAATCCACTCACTATCTGGCTAAATCGCTTAATAAAGCTCTCTGCCGCTTTTGCTATAGCGTCAGTCATTATTGGACTTGCGGGTTTACACAGCCTAGAGCAAACGGTGACACGAACAGGAAAAGGTGCACATATTGTGTTTGTGCTGGATCGAAGTGCGAGCATGAATGAGACCTTTGGCGGTCAGACACCTGATGAAAATGAGCAGTCAAAAGCTCAGGCTGCCAGACGTTTATTATCGGAATTCGTT
Organism: Methylophaga sp. UBA2513; assembly: GCF_002341285.1. NCBI lineage: Bacteria > Pseudomonadati > Pseudomonadota > Gammaproteobacteria > Thiotrichales > Piscirickettsiaceae > Methylophaga > Methylophaga sp. UBA2513. Next base: position 99,691 of record NZ_DDNT01000009.1, read on the forward strand.
AATCGTCGTCCACATGATTTGTTTGGGGTAGCCGGTTTTAGTACACAGCCTTTTTATATCAGCCCATTAACTGAACATAAAAGCGCGATTCAGGCTGCAATCAATAGCCTGGAAACACCTGGATTAGCGTTTACCAACGTCGCTAAGGGTCTAGGAATGGGTCTAAGCTACTTTAAAGATCAACCCCATACTGGCTCTCGCGTGATTGTCTTAGTCTCTGATGGGGCGGCAACATTAGATCATCGAGCCCAGAAAACCCTAAGGGAATGGTTTGAACGTTATCGAGTCAGCTTGTATTGGTTCTTTTTACGTACAGAAAACGGACAAGGCATCTTTACCGAGCCAAAATCACATCGTGACGATAATCCCAGAGTCATGCCTGAACGCCATTTACATAAGTTTTTCAATACGTTATCTGTGCCCTACCACGCATATGAAGTTGATACCGCCGAATCACTTCAGGCTGCCATTGCAGAGCTGGATGAATTGGAAAGTTTACCTTTGATTTATCAGGAAAAACTACCAAAACAAAGTCTGGCAGCTTGGTGTTATGGCTTTGCCTTATTTTTTGTATTACTTCTCGTTGCGGTGAAATTTTTGGAGAAACGCTCATGATGTTGCGTCGTCGTTATATACAACATCTTATGTTGGTGATTAGTTTGGTTTTTCTCACCTTACTGAGTCTGCAAATATTGGAAAGACAGCATCAAAAAGAGATTAACGAGGCCATACAACTTTTACAGTCTCCTCGTTTGGTAGAGATGAATGAAATTGATCTGACAGAGCCTGAATTACAGTTTGCCTATGCCCATCATTTGCAACAGCGAGGCATGTTTGAAGACGCGGTTGATGCCTATGGTAGAGCCGAACGTATGAGCTCTCCTGCCATGCTGAAACTGGTCTATTACAATATGGGGAATCTCTATCTACAACAGGCGATTGAGACAGCAGAGAAGATGGGTATTGATCGTGCCACAGCACTGGCCGATGTCGCTAAAGATCTCTATAAATCAGCATTAAAAAATGATCCTGAGTTCTGGGCAGCAAAATACAACTATGAAGCAGCGCAGCGACTCTCTCGTGATTTACCTCTTGGTGATTTACAAGAGTCAGGTGAAGCACAAGAAAGCTCCGAAGAATTATGGTCAGCCATGCCTGGCTTCCCCCTAGGTTTGCCTTAGGTTGTTGTTATGAAGCGCTTATATGCATTGATAGCCTCTGCAATATTATTGCTTATCGCTATTGTTCTGCCGCCTTTGCCCTTCACTGTGAAAAGCTATGACTTTGTGTTTGTGCTTGATATTACACGTAGCATGAATGTGCAGGATTACTCCGATAAACAGGGGGGCGCCATCAGTCGCTTAGAAAAAGCAAAATCGGCCATGCTCAATGCGGCAAGAAATCTACCATGTGGTTCAAAAGTCGGCTTGGCTGTGTTTACAGAACGTGTTCCAGCTCTACTCTATTCACCTATCGAAGTCTGTAATGATTATCCGGTACTTGAGGCCAGTATTGATGCACTTGACTGGCGTATGGCATGGGTCGCTGACAGCAATATCGGACAAGCCCTATATAACACCCGTGAGCTGATGATGAATGACGTTCTTGCAGGAAGTAAGCTGGTGTTTTTCACCGATGGTCATGAAGCACCACCCGTGAATCCACGCTATGCCCCCGATTTCAGTTACCTGGATACCGAAGAGCAAAAAGAAAATTGGAAAGCCGGCATCATCATTGGTGTTGGCGAACTTGGCTTGAGTAAAATCCCGAAATTTGATGAAGACGGTGTGCAGATTGGCTTTTATACCGCTGAAGATGTGCCTCATGCCTCTCGCTTTGGTTTGCCAGAAGACCCAAGTAAAGTAGAAGGATATATCCCTCGTAATGGCCCTTGGGGAACAGCCAAAGTGGTCGGTACTGAACACATGTCCAGCCTCAAACAAGACTATTTAATGGATCTCGCTCAGCAAAATCATATGCTTTACCATCATCTGGAAAACAATGCCGCGATGGCTAAAGCCCTGCAAAAAAATGACTTTGCTTATGAAGCCAAACAACCCACTCAATTCAACAATATAGCAGCCGCCCTGGCCTTATTCCTGCTTCTGTATTGCTATCAACCTTTCAGAAAGAAATGGGCTATATAATTTAACTAAGCTACCAGAGCTCCAGTCTTAAAGTTAAGTATATTCAGCCGAAATTCAAGCTGTCTCGCTGCTTGTTCTTCATTTTTGTATTCTGTTTCATCTGCCCTAATAAATCTATACATGGCTAACGTAGCTCCGATGAGAAGCGCCTGTAGGATTGAGTCGCACGAGGAATTCATCCCCTCTATTAGACAATAGAGGCCCAGCAGCCAATTTCTTTTTTTATGTTGCTAGAGTCAAGCAAGAAACTCAGAAAGTGAAGAGCTGAAAGCAAGTGCTAGAAAACAAAACTTTAGACGAAAAAAAACCGGAGTAGAACTCCGGCTTTTTTGAATCTTTGGTGGCTATACCTAGATTCGAACTAGGGACCCCATCATTATGAGTGAT
>NZ_DDNT01000009.1:102371-105634 GCF_002341285.1 Methylophaga sp. UBA2513
GTGCTCTAACCAGCTGAGCTATATAGCCATATGAAGCGCGAAATAATACGATATAAATGCTTAAGTTTCAAGTGAAAAGATCATATTTATAACCAGTCACTCAGCTGGATACCAAAACCAATGCTATTGGAGTGTGCGTCATAGTCAATCAGGCTTTCACCATAGCCATTAAACCATTGCACATACCCCTTTACGCGGTCGGTAAGCGGGAAACTCCAGCCCAATTGAACGGCACCATAGTTATCATCAAAATTGAGGTTATTCCGCAGCAAAATATCAAAGCTGTGGTTATCCATTTTATATACAGCGCCAAATTCAAAGTTACCCATATATTCTTCGATATCAGGATTGTCATCATCACTACTGCTATCCGGAATACGCCACCATGGTTTGAATGAGTAATACCAGTCATTGTGCTCAAACACAAAGTCGGTATAGACCCGATTCCAGCTACGTGACAGCGTACCTGCCTGACCGTTTGACTGGTGCACAACACCCGTCCGAATAAGCGAGTTTTTTATACCGAATAATTCATAATTTGTTTTAAACGATAGCCAAGCTTCTGGTTCATGATCTGATTCACGGAAAGGCGATGAGCTGTTTTTATTAAACTGTTGCCAGAATGAGCGATTGGTATAGGCCACATAGGCATCTGCCCGACCATTGAATAGGTCATAGGCAACAGGTAGTTTCAAACTGATTTGAAACTTGGTTTCCCAGGGTTGTAAGTGAATATTGTCACCCGGATAAGCGGTTTCAAAAGGCGCTTCATTCGGCGACGCCATATTATTACTTAAAATAATGTAATTTGGCTTGTGGGGTAATAATACAAACGGATTTTTGGCTTCTTTCTTTTCCAAAAACAAACGGCGAGTGATCGCAGACTTATCTTCTGTCTCTACACCCGATTCTGTCACTTTGATATCAACAGGCTCAGGTTTAGGTGAGGCTTCTTCGAGTGCTTGTTGAGTGATACTTGATTCACAAAACTGTCTGATATCGCCAACCAGCATGCTATCATCAGCAGTAGCTAATTGGGTGAGCAAGCATTGATTTAACTTATCATCGGCAATGACCATGGGCATATAGCCAACAGTCAACATTGATAAAAGAAACGAGAGTGATGCCGTCTTCATGGCTTGCCTTTAAAAAGTGAACAACAATTCACGACATCATAGCTCAGAACGCTAAACGTTGAAGCGGAAATGCATGACATCACCGTCTTTGATGACATACTCTTTCCCTTCCAGACGCCATTTACCTGCATCTTTAGCGCCTTGCTCTCCGTTGAATTGCACAAAGTCATCATAACTAATAACTTCAGCACGGATAAAACCTTTCTGGAAGTCAGTATGAATAACGCCAGCGCCTTCTGGTGCTGTCGCGCCAACTTTCACTGTCCAGGCACGAACTTCTTTTACACCCGCAGTAAAATATGTATGCAAACCAAGCAATTCATATCCGGCACGGATGACACGATTCAGGCCAGGCTCGTCTTGTCCGATTTCACTTAAGAACTCGACTTTTTCATCGTCTTCCAGTCCAGCAATTTCTGACTCAATCGCCGCACAGATAACCACTACATTGGCGCTTTCTTGTTCTGCCAATTGTTTCACCGCATCCAATGCCGGATTATTTTCAAACCCATCTTCAGAGACGTTAGCGATATACATGGTCGGTTTGATCGTCAGCAGGTGTAAGTCACGAATCAAGGCTAGTTGATCTTTATCCAAGCCCATAGCGCGGACAGGTTTACCACCATCTAACTCCTCACGCATTTGTGTGAGTAACTCTAATCTTGCTTTCGCCGTTTTATCGCCACTTTTTGCGTCACGTGTGGTTTTAGTGATGGCTTTCTCAACACTTTCTAAATCAGCCAAGGCTAATTCAGTGTTAATTACTTCGATATCATCCAGTGGTGAGACTTTGCCAGATACATGGACGATATTGTCATCTTCAAAACAACGTACCACGTGGGCAATCGCATCCGTTTCACGGATATTGGCGAGGAATTTATTACCTAAACCTTCGCCTTTTGATGCACCCGCCACCAGACCGGCAATATCAACGAATTCCATGGTGGTTGGCAAAACCCGTTCAGGACTGACAATCGCAGCCAGCTTATCCATTCGAGGGTCAGGGACTGGGACGATGCCAACATTCGGTTCAATGGTACAAAAAGGATAGTTCTGCGCATCGATACCGGCTTCAGTCAATGCATTAAACAAGGTTGATTTGCCAACATTAGGTAAACCGACGATACCGCACTTAAATCCCATGAGAAATCCTATTGTGAATGTAGCCAGTTCATAGCCTTATCCATATTTCCGGATAACACCTCTGGCAAAATACGTAAAACATTATCGATGGCTTGCTCGATCTGTTGACGATCGGTCGGAGAAGGTTTGCTGAGTACATAATCAGAAACCAGTTTGCTATGTCCAGGATGCCCTATCCCCAAACGACAGCGCAGGAATTGCTTGCCACCCGTCTGAGCAATAATATCTCTGAGCCCGTTGTGTCCGCCATGGCCACCATCACGTTTTAATTTAACGGTGCCGGGCGCCAAATCTAATTCATCGTGTATGACGAGAACATTCTCTAATGGAATTTTGAAAAAATTGGCTAATGGCGCGACAGACTGACCGCTTCTATTCATAAATGTCAGCGGTTTTAGCAAATACACTTTATGACCATCCAGAGAGCATTGAACCAGCTCCCCGTGATATCGGTTTTGAACAGTAAAGTTCACACCGAGATCACGAGCAAGCTGGTCCAATAGCCAGAACCCGACATTATGTCGGGTTCCTTCATACTGGGAGCCGGGATTACCTAAACCGGCGATGATCCAGCTCCCCATCTAAAGATTACTCTTCAGTTGCTTCTTCATCACCTTCTGCGTCTTCAGCTTCATCATCCACTGTATGTACGCGAGGCATATGAATGTTAACGACTGCTTGGTCATAAGCAGAACGTTCACCTTCTTCAAGGTGCTCTTCCTGACCATGTGACAGTGCAGGTAAGCTCACACCTTTAGGTAGAACGATTTCTGATAAGTGAATCGCTTCATCTAATTCCAGCTTGCTGATATCCACTTCGATGTACTCAGGCAGATCAGCTGGTAAACAAGCAATTTCAACCTCAGTCATCACGTGTGAAACAACACCACCGGCTTTTACGCCTGCTGCTTTTTCTTCACCAATGAAGTGAAGAGGTACAGTCATTGTCATTTCATGTTTCGCATCAACACGCAGGAAGTCAGC
>NZ_DDNT01000009.1:105773-106023 GCF_002341285.1 Methylophaga sp. UBA2513
CAACACGCAGGAAGTCAGCGTGAATGATTTTGTTGTCATTGGCAGGGTGACGTTGCAGGTCTTTTAATACAACTTGCTCTTTTTTCTTGCCAATGTTCAGCGTCAGAATGTGTGCATAAAATGCTTCTTCAGCTAAATGACGAATGAATTGGTTATGATCTAAAGCGATCGAAACTGGCTCTTTTTCAGCGCCATAAACAACAGCTGGTACTTTACCCGCATGACGAAGGCGGCGGCTCGCACCTTTCCC
>NZ_DDNT01000009.1:106183-107406 GCF_002341285.1 Methylophaga sp. UBA2513
GCGGCGGCTCGCACCTTTCCCCTCATCAGTACGCGCTTCAGCTTGTACTTCAAATAAGTTTTCCATTTTTTTCTCCAAAAACAATGGACTTTTGCCCATCAAAAATGCCGCTATTCAAGCGGCGTAAGCCTCCCCCGCGACCAGGTTCGGCACGTAGAAGTCAGCCGAAGCTGACTAATCCATATACAAGGAGCTAACAGACTCCTCGTTACTAATTCTGTACATCGCTTCTGCCAGCATCTCAGCGATGCTTAACACGCGAATTTTTTCACATTCCTGTGCATGTGGTTGCAACGGAATGGTATCGGTCACGACCAGTTCATCGAGTACCGAATTGCTGATATTTTTTATAGCAGGGCCCGATAAAACAGGATGTGTGGAATAGGCAACCACGCGAGTAGCGCCATGTTCTTTCAATGCTGCAGAGGCCGCGCATAATGTTCCAGCCGTATCCACCATGTCATCAATTAACACGCAGACACGTCCATCGACATCACCAATAATATTCATGACTTTGGCTTCATTAGCACGCGGACGACGTTTGTCGATAATAGCTAACTCAACACCAAGATGTTTTGCTAAGGCACGCGCTCTAACCACACCACCCACATCAGGTGAAACCACGACTAAGTCCTGGTATTTGTGTTTCCAGATATCACCCAGTAAGACAGGTGAAGCGTAGACATTATCAACAGGACAATCAAAAAAGCCCTGGATTTGGTCGGCGTGTAAATCGACAGTTAAGACTCGGTCAGCTCCTACGCCAGTCAGCATATTCGCCACGACTTTTGCCGTGATAGCAACACGTGCTGAGCGAGGACGGCGATCTTGTCGAGAATAACCAAAATAAGGCACAACCAAGGTAATACGCTTTGCTGATGCACGACGAATAGCGTCGGTCATCACCATCAGTTCCATCAAATGGTCATTGGTTGGCATACAGGTAGGTTGAACGATAAAGACGTCTTTACCACGTACGTTATCAAGGATTTCAACCATGATTTCGCCATCACTGAATTTTTCCACAGTGGCTTTACCAAGGGAAATATTAAGGAAATTGGCGATGCTTTGAGCCAGCTTACGATTGGCATTACCAGTAAATACCATCATGCGGCTGTCGGCTGTTCGTTGTTGTAACTGGAGAAGTCGGTTTTGTGTCACGGTAGAGGCGCCGAGTTTTCTATCAAAAAAACAAAAGAGTGGCTGGGGTACCAGGATTCGAA
>NZ_DDNT01000009.1:107580-112761 GCF_002341285.1 Methylophaga sp. UBA2513
CCAGGATTCGAACCTGGGAATGCTGGGATCAAAACCCAGTGCCTTACCGCTTGGCGATACCCCAACTGACAAAACTCATTCTATCATCTTGCTGTCACATCTGGCTTATTTTTCTGCCAGTGTTCTTGCAGTGAGTGGCGACTGATTACAGCCTTTTGCCACAAAACCCTGCCAGTGTGAAGGCAGTTTATCTATCACGTCTTGTGCTTGTTGCTGACTTCGAAAATCAGCGAAAACACATGCTCCTGTACCAGTCATTCTTGGAGGCGCGTATTGTGCCAACCATTCTAGTGCATTTGCAACTGCTGGATAGTGTTTGACGACTACCGCTTCGCAGACGTTTCTGCCTTCCCCAGAAAGGAAGCGCGGTATTGTGATAGGTTCGCAGTCCCGTGTCAATTCCACTGATGAAAATATTTCTGCCGTAGACACATGACAATCTGGAAAAATCACTGCAAACCAAGGTTCTACCAGGGATATTGGCGTTAAGTCTTCACCGACACCTTCAGCCCAGGCAGCATGTCCCGCGATAAAAATAGGAACATCGGCCCCTAAATTGAGTCCAATCTGCGCTAATTTTTGCTGTGATAAACCACACTGCCAAAGTTGATTGAGAGCGACTAAGGTGGTTGCCGCATTAGAACTTCCGCCACCCAATCCACCACCCATTGGCAATCGTTTGGTGATGGAAATATCCACACCCTGCTCACTATCTGTAAAAGGCTTAAGTAACTTTGCAGCTTTGACAATCAGATTATCTTCGTCTGCTACTTCATCAAAAGCTGTTTTGAGATTTACTTGCCCAGAACGGTTGATATCAAAAAACAAACTATCGCCATAGTCCAGAAACTGAAAAGCGGTCTGGAGGTTATGGTAACCATCCTCTCTTCGTCCGGTGATGTGCAAAAATAAGTTTAATTTTGCCGGCGCTGGCCATGCTTTCACTCAGGTCGACTCCAGTCAGCAATGATTAATCTAATATTCAAATCCGGGTGTTTGATAAAAATTTTGGCCGGCACAACCATGCCATCAAAAGGTACATAACGCAGATATTCAATCTGCCAACCGGCTTGCTGTAAGGTTTTTAAGCGTCCGTTTTCATCCAGCTCATACTCATCAACCGCCACCTCTTCATATGGCACTCCTCTCACCCAGTCCCGTAATGCACTGACGGGTAACAGCCAGCCTAAGGTTTTGGCTAATAACTGCTCGGGCGTTTGTGCGGAATATTGCTCACCATTGTCCAGCGTCAATGTGACTTGTTCATCATCCCCAACTAACTCTGCCCCACCTTGAGAGAAAGGACCGGAGAGTTTGATATCGAAATCTTCACCTTGTTGTTGCCAGCTAATGCCTGCATTCCAGCCTTCACGCCCCTGTGTGATGGCAGTACGGCCTCTAAAACGCCAGTCTTTCAGTGAGGCTATTTCTGTCTGCTGCATTTGCCATCGTTGCTCTGGCGACTCTGTCGTTTTCGGTTGCCATAATGGCGCGCAGGCAGTGAGTAATAGACTCAGTCCGGCTAACCAAACTAATCTCATTGGCCAAACCTGCGCATCGTTTCAATCAGAAGTTTATTGTCAGGATCCTGCAATAAACCTTTATCCCAGATGTCTTTGGCTTCTCTTTTTTTACCACGTTGCCACAGCACTTCACCTAGATGTGCAATAAACTCAGGGTCAGGGTTAGCTTCAGTGGCTTCTCGCAGATATTTTTCTGCTTTCGCTAAGTCGCCTAGTCGGTAATAGACCCAGCCCAAGCTATCCAAGTAAAAAGGATCACCTGGTTTGAGTTCTAAAGCACGTTGAATCAACTTTAATGCTTCCTGATGACGATCGGTACGATCGGTTAAGGTATAACCCAACGCGTTTAATGCTTGAGAATTGTTGGGATCGTTGGCCAGAATTTGTTTTAGATCAGCTTCCAACACATCTAACTTATCCAGTGACTCAGCAATCATGGCCCGACTATATAAAGCATCTTCATTTTTCGGGTAGTGCTTGATGGCTTTTGTTAATAAATCAAACGCCTCCTGCTTCATATCATGATCGCGCAATAAGCTGGCTTCAAATAAATAGTATTGCAGTGCTTTCTTCGGTAACTGTTGTCTCAACTGGGCCAGATGCTCACGTGCTTTTTCAATATCATCCCGCCCCAATAATAGGTTGATGTAATGTGTCTGCGCCAAATCAAAACGGCTACTTTGCACAGGTACAGAGGCAAACCAGACCAGCGCAGCATCCACATTGGCATTTAATTCTTCAGCAATGCCCATGAAATAAGCGGCTTGATTCGTCGGGTCGCCGAGTTGCAGTAAATCACTGAAATATGACTTTGCTTTCTCGCCATCTTTCTCTTCCAGCGCGAGCAATCCAAGCGCAAACAACACATCACGGTTTTCAGGATTATCTGCCTGAATCGATTCAAAGATAGTACGTGCTTTATCCAGTTGACCGTCATCACCTAATAATTTGCCATACGTAAAACGTAGTTCATCACTGGCATCCTCTTTTGCTGCAGGTTTGGCCAGCAGTTTGATACCGTCTTTGGTTTGTCCTAAACGCTGTAAGGTGTCGGCTTTCAGTACAAGATAACTTTCATTATCAGGGTCAGTTTTTAACAAAGGATCAATTTCAGCCAATGTAATCGGATACTGCTGATAGAAAAAAGCTAAACGTGCATAGGCATAATGCGCATCTGGATGGCCTTGTTGATAAAGGTCTAACTTCTGCAGCGAGGCAAGCGCTTCTTCCGGTGGCGCTACTTCCGCCAGGTTCTCTGTCGCTCTGACTAGATACACTTTTTGATTTTCCGGCGCGAGTGACAGTGCTTTATTGATGGCCTGAACTGCGCCGTCATAATCTTTCTGCATCATCAGAAATGGCGCGCGCATCATATAAACATCAGCATTGTTAGGATCGACTTCCAACCAGCGATCTAATGCATGACTAATTCTTTCTTCGTTTCTGGATAAGGTGGCGACTTGTGCACTTCTGCTCGCCAGTTTTGGTGACTTGACCATATCCGCAGCACGTTCATAAAGCTCAACCGCCGCACCCACTTCACCACGCTGTCCCGCCACTTCCGCAGTAAGGATGTAGTACATCAGTTCAGGTGACATTGGCATAGTCACTTCCGGCTTTTTCTCCTCTTTTACTTCGGGAGCAGCCTTAACGACTTTTTGCGTCTCATCAACTGTGGCTTGAGTTTGCTGTGCGGGGGTTGCAGCACAGGCAGTCATAAGAGAGGTAAGTCCGATCAGAGCAAAATATGTAGTACGTTGCCCTACATTCATCATGAATGATTTCGTTGAATCCATATTAAAACGACCTGAACGTTTGATTTTGATAGAATGGCGAATTGTTTTCACTAAATAACAGACGATTGTAATAATGGCTGTAAAGTTTAACAGCATTTAATAACGACTTTTTCTTAATATGCATCTTGTCACCTATGGCATCAACCACAATACTGCTCCGGTTCATATCCGTGAGCTTTTTGCGTTTGATGCGAGCATGCTTCCAGCAGCTTTATCCAATTTACATGAAGATGATTCCATACTTGAAGTCGTTATTCTGTCGACCTGCAATCGTACTGAAATCTATTGTTGTATCGATGGAGAGTCTGACAACCAGATCCTCGCTTGGTTGCATGACTATCATCAACAGGAAGAGGGTGCCATCACCCCATACCTTTATCATTACCAACAAGCCGATGCGATTAGACACCTGATGCGAGTCGCCTGTGGATTAGATTCCATGGTGCTGGGCGAACCACAAATACTCGGTCAATTAAAAGACGCTTACAGTCAATCACTCAATGCCAACACTCTGGGCAAATCATTAGGTCGTTTATTCCAACACGCGTTTGCTGTCGCTAAACAAGTCCGAACCGATACCGCTATCGGTAACAGCCCGGTCTCGGTTGCCTTTGCGGCAGTCAGTCTGGCCAAACAAATTTTCAGTGAACTGGCTGACTCCACTGCTTTATTAATAGGTGCAGGTGAGACCATCGAGCTGGTCGCGCGTCATCTTTACGATAACGGTATCAAACGCATCATCATTGCAAACCGTACGATTGAACGCGCGCACAATCTCGCCACACAGGTGGATGGATATGCGATTAGTCTGAGTGAACTTCCTGCACATCTGGCTGAAGCGGATATTGTGGTGAGCTCCACGGCCAGCCAGCTACCTATTCTGGGTAAAGGGGCTGTAGAAAGGGCTTTAAAAGTCCGTAAACGTAAACCCATCTTCATGGTCGATATCGCCGTACCACGGGATATTGAAGCGGAAGTCGGATTATTAGAAGATATATACCTTTATTGTGTTGATGATTTAAAAGAAATCATCGAAGAGAATTTACAGTCTCGTCGTGATGCAGCCTTACAGGCGGAAGAAATTATCGACACACAAGTGGATCATTTTCAGGCATGGCTAAGAACTCAAGATGCCGTCCCTGTAATTAGAGCCATACGTGACAATGCTGAAGAGATAAGTAAGCATTCACTAGAAAGAGCAATAAAACAACTTGAGCAAGGCATGCCTGCTGAACAGGCCATGACTGAACTCGCTCGTACACTGACCAACCGCTTACTACATGAACCGAGTCGCCAACTCCGTCAATCCGGATTTGATGAAGAAGGACAGTTACTCAATGCAGCGCGGCGTCTGTTTAATATCAAGGATCCCAAGTGAAAGATTCGATCAAACATAAACTAGAATCCCTCGTTGATCGTCATGAAGAAATTAGTGGTTTGCTCGCTGATCCTGACACCATGGCCGATCAAAATAAGTTCCGGTCACTGTCACAGGAATATGCGCAATTAGAGCCTGTTGTCAGCAACTTTAATGCTTATCGCCGCACAATCGACGCATTGGAAGATGCCAAGCTGATGCTGGATGAAGACGATGCTGAAATGCGCGAAATGGCAAAAGACGAAATTAATACGGCAGAAGAGAAGCTCGAAGAACTCGAACTCACTCTGCAAAAGTTATTACTGCCTAAAGATCCAAATGATCAACGTAACATCTATCTGGAAATTCGTGCCGGAACGGGTGGTGATGAAGCAGCCATTTTCTCTGGCGATTTATTCCGCATGTACACAAAATATGCTGAATCTCGTCGCTGGAAAGTTGAAGTCATTAATGCTCAAGAAGGCGAGCACGGCGGCTATAAGGA
>NZ_DDNT01000001.1:0-31577 GCF_002341285.1 Methylophaga sp. UBA2513
CCTCATCAGCAAGAGGAGCGCATTCTACAGTGAATTGAGGAGACGTCAACAGGAAGATTTTCCCTTTGACATCTCTATTGACGTAGATGTCTGAATTACTGTGTTTTTTTAATTGCTTTTTTGCATGCTAAGCTAGAGATTCGCATAGTATATCTATGTATAGAGCAGAATATCCGCTTTGCAGAAATGCATTCTGCTTATTATTTATTTAAGCGTCACCCAGGCAATTTTCTTTTTACCTGCTTGGATAAGATACTTTCCTGTACTCAATTGGAGAGTGGGCTCTACAACACTCCAGTCAAGTTTCACACGGCCGTTATTAAGCATATCTTTCGCTTGTGCTGAATTAGCTACTAGGTTGGCTTTGTTGATCACGGCTCCAATTGCCAACTCGACCTGACCATCCAGTTCAATTTCTATTTCTGGTGTTCCCTCTGGCACCTCACCTTCTGTAATGACGTTACCTGCACCTTTATGTGCATTGGCTGCCGCTTCTTCTCCGTGAAATCGTGCAACGATCTCACGTGCCAGCTCAATTTTGACATCACGCGGGTTTGCTCCTTGTTCTACCATTTCTTTTAAGCTGTCTATCTCTTTAATAGTCTTGAATGATAGTAGTTCATACCAGCGCCACATGAGTGAGTCTGGAATAGACACAATCTTCTGAAACATTGTGCCAGGGGCTTCGGTGATACCGACATAATTACCCAAAGACTTAGACATTTTCTTCACACCATCCAAGCCTTCTAATAATGGTGTCATGATCACGACTTGAGAGTCCTGCCCTTCCGCTTTTTGTAATTCACGCCCCATTAATAGGTTGAATTTCTGATCTGTTCCCCCTAACTCGACATCAGCTTCCAGTGCGACAGAGTCATAACCCTGTACTAATGGATAAAGAAATTCATGAATCGATATAGGCTGGTTCGCTTTAAAGCGCTTCTTGAAGTCATCTCGTTCAAGCATGCGTGCCACACTTAATTTACCTGCCAACTTAATCATGAAGTCAGCACCTTTTTCATTAAACCATTCAGAGTTGAAACGTATTTCCGTTTTCTCAGGGTCTAAGATTTTGAACACCTGTTCTTTATATGTCTTGGCATTTTCTTCAATTTCTTCAGGAGTCAGTGGTGGCCTAGTTGCACTTTTCCCAGTTGGGTCGCCAATGAGTCCAGTGAAATCACCAATCAGAAAAATTACGGTATGTCCCATTTGCTGGAATTGGCGTAGTTTGTTGATGAGGACAGTGTGACCTAAATGTAAATCAGGTGCTGTAGGATCAAACCCAGCTTTTATTCGCAGTGGTTTACCTGATGATAATTTTTCGACAAGCTCGCTTTCAACTAAAATTTCTTCCGCACCACGACGAATTTCAAGCATCGCATCATCTACAGGCATCATTTAGATTACTCCAAGTTCTTGTGTTTTATGAGGTCGGCAATATTATCACAACATACATAAAATAAGGGGTTCCAATTCTGATCAAATATTGAGAGAATTGGGAGAATTTTTAATTTCACCAAGAGTTTGCATATGAAACGTAATAGACTTTTGAACTCCAGAGCTGAATCAAGACTGTTCTCAAGTGACAAAAAATTCCATGGCAAACGACATCACTTCATCACCTTATCCATAGCAAGCATCGTTGGCGTCTTCGTGACCAGTATGGTTCTTGCCACCAGCACCCCAGTAAATACAGATACCAAATCACAAACAATCAACTTGCCAGGCCAAATTGGTAACGAACGTATTGAAACGTCTGATTCCCTGACAGAGCAAACAACGCAAATCACCTTAGCCCCTCCAACGACAGAACTAAACAATAACCCTCAAACTGACTTAGTAGAGGTACCTGATTTAGAGAACAAACCTGTTACAGATCCTGCTGAGCTCGAGCGAATCGCACTTGAAAAAGCTCATCTTTCTGAGCTAGACCAATCAAACGATGATAACGACATCGAAACTCCAGCGGATGAAACACTAACTACTTCATCCATAGAATGGAAGCAGGTTACAGTTCAATCTGGAGACAACCTGTCACTGATTTTTCCTAAAGTTGGCTTGTCAGCTCGAGATGTTTTCAATGTCGCTCAGACAGGGAAAGCGGTAAAACCGCTATTAAACCTAAAACCAGGACAAGAAATTCGCTTTGGTCTGAGTACTGATAACGATGGCAATACAGAATTAAAACAGCTTGAACTTGTTTTCAGTCCCATTAAAACCTTGCAGCTAACAGTAACTGATGATGGATACAAAGCAGAAACACTGACCAAAGAAACGGAAAAACGTCAAAAACAAGTCTACGGAGAAATTGAATCTTCACTATTCGGCTCAGGTTTAAAAGCTGGTCTGTCAGACAAACTAGTGATGGAACTAGCACATATTTTTGGATGGGATATCGACTTTGCTTTAGATCTTCGTCAAGGTGACAGTTTTAAAGTCATTTTCGAAGAAGACTATCTTGAGGGACAAAAATTTGATGATGGCGATATATTAGCCGCTGAATTTACGAACAGAGGCACAACGTTTCGGGCTGTCCGTTATACAGATACAGAGGGTAATACTCACTACTACACCCCAAAAGGTGAGAGTATGAGAAAGACATTTACCCGAACTCCTGTTCATTTTAGTCGAATCAGTTCTTTGTTTAATCCTAATAGAAAACACCCTGTTCTAAAAACGAGTCGCCCTCATCGTGGTGTCGATTATGCGGCCCCGACCGGCACACCAATTTTGGCCACAGGCAATGGTAAAGTCGAATTTATTGGAAATAAAGGTGGCTATGGCCGTGTAATTATCTTGTCTCACGGTGGTAAATACACAACGCTTTATGCTCATATGTCGAAATTCAAATCAGGATTAAAACGTGGCCAACGAGTAAAGCAAGGACAAGTGATTGGTTACATTGGAATGAGTGGCTTGGCAACAGGACCCCATCTACATTATGAGTTCCGTATAAATGGTGTACATCACAACCCTCTTACGGTTGCTTTACCAAAGGCTGAGCCTCTTAATGCTAAGTATATGGCCGATTTTAAACAAAAGTCACAGACTCTACTTGTGCAGTTGGAATCTCTCAAGGTGCCTACACTGGCCATGAACCAACATTAAAATTCTATGAGCTTATATATTGGTGTTATGTCTGGCACCAGTCTTGATGGTATTGACGTATCGATCACAGACTTCAGTGATGATCAAATACAACTTGTTGCAGCGGAAACCTATCCGTTCAGTGAGCAATTAAGACGAGACCTTCATCAGCTAATCGCTACAGCGAGAACACATTTACATCAACTCGGACAGATTGATATCGCACTTGGTCATGCCTACAGTGAAGCAATCAACCAACTTCTTGATGAAACACAAATCCCGGCTAATCATATTGTCGCAATAGGCTGTCATGGACAAACTGTTTTTCACGCGCCTGATTGTCGATATCCATTTAGTATGCAGATTGGCAATGCCAATGTGATTGCTGAAAAAACAGGCATTACGACAATCACTGACTTCCGTCAGCGTGACATGGTTCTGGGTGGACAAGGTGCTCCCTTAGTACCCGCCTTTCATCAAGCTTTATTTCACTCTCATAATGAAAACAGAGTGATCGCCAATATTGGCGGTATTGGTAACATCACTATCCTGCCGAAAGATAAAAAAAACGTAGTGTCCGGCTTTGATACGGGTCCCGGTAATGTTCTGATGGATGAGTGGTACCAACAGCATCATCTCGATTTATATGATGCAAATGGTGATTGGGCTCGTGATGGCACTGTGGATGAGGAGTTACTTGATATCCTCATGATGGACAGTTTTTTTGGTCAAGCGATCCCCAAAAGCACTGGCAGGGAATATTTCAACCTGAAATGGCTAGCCAATATACTGACGCAGGTTGATAAAGCGATTCCCGCTAAAGATATTCAGAAAACATTATTGGAAATGACGGCACGTTCAATTACAGACGCTATCACTACCTATGCGAAAGACACAGATGCCGTATATGTTTGTGGCGGCGGTTCGCATAACGAAGTTTTGATGAATGCCTTGAGAAAACACTTGCCTGATATCAGCGTAGAGACAACGTTAAAACTAGGGCTTGCGCCTGATTGGGTTGAGGCTTGTGCCTTCTCATGGCTGGCCATGCGAACATTAGCTCACCAAGCTGGCAATCTTCCAGCCGTTACCGGCGCAGATAAGCCAAGCATACTAGGTGCTATTTATCCATCCAACATCAATTCATAGTCCATATAAGTCATAAATTGTTGTTCAAGCTTTACTTGTTTATCTATTCGTAGTTGGCATATCCAACCAGTACCAAATGGATCATGATTGATAAGGTTTGGCGTTTCATTCAGGGATAAGTTTAGTTTGGTGACCGTGCCAGTGAGGGGGGACAAGAACTCCGTTGCTGACTTCAAAGACTCAATCACAAACAATCTCTCAGCCTCATTGTATGTTTTGTTAGTTGTAGGCATTTGTATATAAGTAATATCACCCAGTAAATCCTGATAAAACTCAGTGATTCCTAAGGTTATTTCATCAGGGTCGAGTGTATTATCAATCCAAATATGCTGGGAGGTATAAAACCGTTTCAACTGATGGTTGTCGCTAGCATCTGCCATACAAAATATTCAATGCTTTTAACTTATTTGCATTATCTGAATTAAACATATCCCAGTTAAACTGCCATAACCAATTGCCTTCTATGGTTCCAGGAACATTCATACGATGTTTACCATCAAGTGATAAAACATCCTGCAAAGGTAGAACCGCTAGTTCGGATACTGACCTCAGGGCAGATCGAATGAATAACCAAGGCATTGATTCTGCAGTCTCGCCAAAATAAGCATGCACATGATTTTTTGTATGTTCATCAAGCTGATGATACCAACCCAGCGTTGTATTATTATCGTGCGTACCTGTATAGGTAACACTATCTTCACACTGATGATGAGGTAAATAGGGGTTTGAAGCATCACCCCCGAAAGCAAATTGGAGAATTTTCATACCTGGCATACCATATCTCTCACGCAGCTGGGTCACTTCATCAGTAATAATGCCCAAATCTTCAGCAACCAGTGGTAGTTCACCAAAATAAGCTAATAAGGAATCGAATAGCTGTTCACCAGGCGCAGGCTTCCACTCCCCATCTATAGCCGTTTCACAACTCGCAGGAATTTCCCAGCAGGATTCGAATCCACGGAAATGATCAATACGTATCAGATCAAATAACTCAAGTTGTGTTTTTAATCGTCGTTTCCACCAATCAAAATCTTGTTGAATATGGTTCTGCCATTCATACAAAGGGTTACCCCATCGCTGTCCTGTCTCAGAAAAATAATCTGGCGGAACGCCAGCAACACGTGTTGCCACTCCTTGCGAATCAAGTGTAAATAAGTTTGGTTCAGCCCAGACATCAGCACTGTCGTGAGCGACAAAAATGGGCATGTCCCCAAATAGCTTCACTCCATTTGCATTAGCGTATTGGCGTAACAGCCCCCACTGACAGAAAAAAATATATTGTTCAAACCGACGAATCATTAAAGCTTCGTCACGTTCTGTTTTGATTTTATTTATGGCGTCAGGTTGTCTGTCTCTCAGCTCAACTGGCCAGTCGAACCATGCTCGTGCTTGATTAAGATGGCGAATTTCACGGAATAGTACGTAGTCATCCAGCCAAAATTGCTGCTCCTGACAAAATTCATTAAATAATTGTTTATCAGCCTCAGTCGCATTTTTTATGAACTGTCGGTATGCAGTCGCCATCAGTCGGGACATCTTCGTGTCGTTTAGCTTAGCGGGTTCTGCCCAGGCTTGTGATTTGAGTATGTCGCGTGAAATAAACCGGTTGTTGCCCGCATGAGCAGAAAGACATTGATAGGGTGAACCATCTTCATGGGTAGGTCCGAGAGGTAGCATTTGCCAGACGGTAGAACCCGAAGCACACAAGAAGTCTATGAACTTGAAGGCATCAGTGCCTAAATTTCCCGATGGCAGGCTCGTTATGTGTAAGAGAATACCGCTTCGTCGTTTATTAAATACTTTTGCTTGAGCCACTATTTAGCTTCCACGTCGCATGGTACCGCCCTGCTCTGCGCCGACGCCACCTTGAGAAACAACTTCCGAAAGTTTCTGGGGAACAACTTCACCCAGCATCTGATAAAGATTCGATAAGTGGAGACGATATAAACGTTCGAAATCACTGACACTGTCAGCAGAATTATAGTCACCAAACCACCAGAACCAATCCGATCCTTCACAGATAGCTAACTGTCGCTCTAACGCCAACTTCATTTCAGGTTCAAAGGTTTCATTATCCAGTACTTTATCAAATGTTTTTTTTGCATCACTGAGTAGGTCCCAAGCTCGGTTTTTATCCTTGTCACCAATCCAAGTGGAATAGGTTCCATATACCCAGCTACCGCCCATCATTTTGGGAAGCTCAGCTGCTTGAACACCATTTTCAAGACACTCACTAAAGGTAGTAAGTTCAATATCGGGATGCTCAGACAAGTTTCGATAAAGACTCTGTAAAAAGTAGTAGCCATTGTAGGAGTAGTACTCCCAGGCGTTTTCACCATCAAGAATCACAGAAACAACCCTATCGTCATCCCCTTCTGTGTTCGCTTTTATGTTTTGAATGTGATGAATAAAGTCATTGACTGCATCATCTGCGCCCCATTTTGTATAGGTAAAGCCAATCATGTCAGATAAGCCATCATCTCTATAAAAACATACAGGTGATGTGTCGGGTAGCTTGTATGGTTTATGTATACTGGCATCAGCCATACCAGAGAGCTTTAAACTGTTACGAAGCACATTTTCACCCGTTGCAGCCCAACTAAATCCATGTTTTGCAATTAAGGTTAATGTGTCTTCAGATACGGCGCCTTCTGATGGCCAACACCCTTTTGGTTTAAATCCAAAGAAAGACTCAAAGACTCTCACCCCCTCATCCATATGCCAATGTGCGCGTTGCTCACCTCCAGGGTAGTGTGTCTCTAGAGGAAGATCAGCATCGGGCATGGCTTCATGCGTCGAGTTCATATCCAGTAAAAGAGGGATAATAGGATGAGCATAAGGTGTGACAGATAATTCAACGCGCCCGCTTTCTGCTAGACGACGATAACGCGGAAGCAAATCTTTTAAGAGCTCACCAATCACTATCATCAACTGCCGCCTATCATGAAATGTATAATGACGACCTTTTTTCATCAATGCCTGAATACGAACATCGCTTCGTCTAACTGACTCGGCCATCCAAACCAAGTGATACCAGACCAGCATATCAATCATAAACTGATCATTCACATAGTTAAGACGCTCTGGCTCATTCATCAACCAACGAGCCATTTTGACTAACTTGGCAAAATGTGGAAATGGTTGAATCAGTTTTTCCTCGTTAGCGCGTAAGCATGCATTAATCAATGTCTTACGCTCCTCGGCATGCACCGGCTGAACGGGAGAATCTAATGCGATGAGTAATGGATCTTTCAGCCGCCCCGTACCTTTGAAGCGTCCCTGTAACTGTTCATCATAATCGGCAAGTTGCTCCAGTAACGTCGGGGCAAAGTTCACCACGGCTTTAGCACCAGGCACATTTTCTAGATGCCATGCCATATCAACATAGTCTTTAATAGCATGAAGATACGTCCAGGGTAGCTGATACATGCCACCCATAGGCTCGCTATATTGTGGCTGGTGCATGTGCCAGCATAGTACGACTTTAATTTTATCTGACATAACGATAATTTTGTCCTAGCATTTCTGGCGTGACTAAAACCACACCATTAGGAGAGACGTAATAACGTTTTGCATCTTGTTCCAAGTCCACACCGATAACTGTACCTTCTGGTATAACACAGCCTTTATCGATGACCACTCGTTTCAAAACAGAATGTCGGCCGATGGTCACATCTGGCAAGATAACGCTATCTTCAACTAATGAATAACTGTGAACTTCAACGTTCGAGAACAACACAGAGTGTCGAACGGTAGAGCCGGAGATGATACATCCACCTGACACCATCGAATCTACGGCCATCCCTCTTCTGTCATCATCATCGAAAACAAATTTTGCCGGCGGCTGTTGTGCTTGATGTGTCCATATAGGCCAATCATCATCATACAAGTTCAATTCAGGTGTAACACCAATCAATTCGAGATTGGCTGACCAAAAAGCATCAATAGTACCCACATCACGCCAATAGCCCGGGTCATTTCCCTGAACATCTTTGTATGGGAAAGCAACGACTTTATAATTTTTAATCAAGTTAGGAATAATGTCATGACCAAAGTCGTGACTAGAAGTGCGAGTATCAGCATCTTTAATTAGCTGCTCGTACAAGAATGCCGCGTTAAAAACATAAATCCCCATGGATGCAAGCGCTACATCCTCTCGCCCAATAATGGGAGTCGGCTCATCAGGTTTTTCATTAAACGCAACAATACGTCTATTTGCATCGACCGACATGACCCCCAGCGACTTGGCCTCTTCGATAGGTACCTCTATACAGCCAATGGTCATATCAGCATTCTGCGCGACATGCTCAGCTAGCATATCACCATAATCCATTTTGTAGATATGATCGCCTGCCAAAATCAATACATATTCCGGACCGTGATTTCTTAAAATATCTATATTTTGATATACAGCATCAGCTGTACCGGCATACCAGCCTCTTTCATTTCGTTGTGACGCGGGTAATAACTCCACAAACTCTCCCAGCGCACCTCGCATAAACCCCCAGCCCTGCTGGACATGTCTGATTAGTGAGTGAGCCTTGTACTGGGTCAGTATGCCTACACGTCTAATGCCTGAGTTCACGCAATTCGACAAAGGAAAATCGATAATTCTGAACTTCCCTCCAAAAGGAACTGCGGGTTTAGCACGCCAGTCTGTCAGTTGTTTAAGCCTCGAACCACGACCGCCGGCTAAGATTAATGCCAAGGTATCTCGTGTAAGACGGCTGACAAAACGGGTACTATTGTTTTCACTCATAGATGAATTCTCCGGCAAAAAACCTATTATTTGTGCTGTAATATTGTTAGCCTGCCACAAGCGAGCTACATACAGCAATTAAAATTTACAGGACATTATGACGATGATTTTTGACAACAATTTGAATGAAGACATCATTAAAATTATAGAAGCACGTCATCATGATCCTTTCAGTGTTCTAGGGCTCCATCAAAACGCCGGGCAAGCCGAAATCCGTGCCTTTTTGCCTGATACAGACAAGGCATTTATAGATGGCGAATTACCCATGCAACGTGTTGAAGGAAGTGACTTTTTCTTATGGAAAGGTCCACAGGAAACGATTAAATGGCCCTATAAAATTCACCGTCACCGCCATAATGGTGAGCAAATCGCATATCATGATCCCTACAGCATCATGCCTCAAATATCAGATTATGACCTTCACCTTTTTGCAGAAGGTAAGCACTGGCATGCTTATAAAATTCTAGGTGCGCACTATTATGAAATAGAAGGAATCAAAGGCACCTTATTTGCAACATGGGCACCCGGCGCAGAACGTGTCAGTGTGGTTGGTAATTTCAATCAGTGGGATGGTCGACGTCATCCAATGCGAGTCAGAGGCGCCACTGGCGTATGGGAACTGTTCATTCCCGAGCTGATGCCAGGTGAATTATATAAGTTCGAAATTCGTAGCCGTCAAGGAGGCTCTTTACATCTTAAGATGGATCCTTACGGACAACAATGTGAGCTAAGACCTGGAACAGCCTCAATCGTCAGCACTCCAACCACTCACCAGTGGATGGATGAAGAATGGCTGACCACTCGTGAACGAAGTAATTGGCTGCACACGCCACATTCTGTCTACGAAGTGCATCTTGGTTCCTGGAAGCGTCATCAGGATGGGCGATTTTATAATTACCGTGAACTCGCCGATGAACTCGTTCCCTACGTGAATGAGATGGGTTTTACTCACATTGAATTACTACCGATTACAGAGCACCCTCTCGATATTTCATGGGGCTATCAAACCACAGGCTATTTTGCACCTACCAGCCGTTTTGGTAAGCCTGATGACTTCCGGTATTTCGTTGACCAGTGTCACCAGCACGATATCGGTGTGATCTTAGACTGGGTACCGGGCCACTTTCCTAAAGACGCACACGGACTTGCCAAATTTGATGGAACAGCCCTTTATGAACACGCGGATCCGAGGCGTGGTGAACATCAAGACTGGGGCACACTTATCTTCAATTACGGAAGAAAAGAAGTCTTTAACTTCCTTTTATCCAGTGCTTTTTATTGGCTGGAAGAGTTTCATATCGATGGGTTACGCGTCGATGCCGTCGCCTCAATGCTTTACCTCGATTACTCAAGAAAAGAGGGAGAATGGTTACCTAATCAATATGGTGGCCGTGAAAACCTTGAAGTTATCGAGTTTTTCAAACATGTGAATAGCGTACTACACAGTGAACATCCTGGCTGTATTATCACGGCAGAAGAGTCAACCTCATACCCAATGATTTCACGGCCAACAGATATTGGTGGTTTAGGTTTCTCAATGAAATGGAACATGGGCTGGATGCACGATATTTTGGAGTATATGCAACAAGATCCGATACATCGCCGCTATCATCATGACGATCTGACATTTGGCCTCTTGTACGCTTTTACAGAAAACTTTGTACTGCCCTTCTCACACGATGAGGTAGTTCATGGCAAGCGTCCCATGATATACAAAATGCCGGGCGATGAATGGCAGCGATTTGCCAATCTGCGACTGCTTTATACCTTTATGTTTAGTTACCCAGGTAAGAAACTGCTGTTTATGGGATGTGAATTTGGTCAAGGCAGTGAATGGAATTGTGAAAAAGATTTAGACTGGTATGTACTGGACTACCCTGTGCATCAAGGGCTAAAGAAATTAGTCGCCGACCTCAATACCACCTATAAAAGTCAACCCGCTTTGTATAAGCACGAATTCGAGCCACAAGGTTTTGAATGGATTGACTGCAATGATAGAGAACATTCGATTTTAAGTTATCTACGCAAAAATGATGAAGAATTTATCATTGCAATATTTAACTTTACGCCAGTCCCCCGAGATAA
Organism: Methylophaga sp. UBA2513; assembly: GCF_002341285.1. Classification (NCBI taxonomy): domain Bacteria; kingdom Pseudomonadati; phylum Pseudomonadota; class Gammaproteobacteria; order Thiotrichales; family Piscirickettsiaceae; genus Methylophaga; species Methylophaga sp. UBA2513. Next base: position 11,084 of record NZ_DDNT01000001.1, read on the forward strand.
TTATAGACTCGGCGTGCCTGAGCTTGGAGAGTATGAAATTATTATCAATTCAGACTCAGAGTACTACGCAGGAAGTAATTATCATAACCCCAGTATTATCTCAGCTGAACAAACGGCTTGGTCAGATAGGCCTTATTCAATTCAGCTGAATTTACCACCACTTTCTGGGCTAATATTACAGAAGAAACATTAATAAATTTGAACAGGAATGATTCCCCCTGAGTTCTCAGGGGGAAGATTAAGCGATTTTTGTTACTGTCTTAACTCGCGAATGAGTTTAATCAAGTGCGTTGTTGAGCTATCGTGAGCAGAAATATCAGCATCATCTTTCAACTCTGGCACGATCGCTTTTGCCAATTGCTTGCCGAGTTCCACGCCCCATTGATCAAAAGAGTTAATATTCCAGACAACCCCTTGAACAAATACTTTATGTTCATACAAGGCCACTAACTGTCCCAACATCTCAGGCGTTAATTTAGGGAATAGCAATACATTGCTTGGTCGGTTACCCGGGAAAACCTTGTGCGGTAATAATGCTTCGAGTTCTTTTCCTTCATAACCTTCTTTAACCAGCTCAGCACGCACTTCCTCAGCGGTTTTGCCTTTCATCAATGCTTCGGCCTGTGCTAGACCATTCGCAAGCAGAATAGACTGATGATCACACTCTGGATAATGACTATTCACAGGTAAAACGAAATCGACCGGAATTAATTGCGTGCCTTGATGAATCAGCTGGAAATATGCATGTTGCCCATTGGTACCAGGCGTGCCCCAAATTACAGGACCTGTTTTGTAGTTAATACGTGCACCAGAACGGTTAATAAACTTGCCGTTGCTCTCCATATCAAGTTGCTGCATATGGCTTGGAAAACGAGCTAATGAGTGATCATAAGGGACAATGGCTTGCGTTTGTGAATTAAAGAAATTCACATACCAGATCCCCAGCATCGCCATAATGACAGGAATATTTTCTGCTAAAGGCTGCTCACGGAAATGTTTATCCATTTGATGACCGCCATCAAGCAATCGCTCAAAATTATCCATTCCCGTATACAAGGCGATGGGTAAACCGATGGCACTCCACAAGGAATAACGACCACCAACCCAGTCCCAAATTTCAAACATGTTCGCAGTATCGATACCAAACTTGGCTACTTCAGTGGCATTGGTAGACACTGCGACAAAATGTTTGGCCACATCTTGCTGTTTCCCTTTTTTCAGAAACCAATTTCGTGCTGAATGAGCATTGGTAATTGTTTCCTGAGTGGTAAATGTTTTTGAAGCCACAACAAACAAGGTTGTCTCAGGATTCAATTTTTCTAAAGTTGTGCTGAGATCAGTACCATCGACGTTTGAGACAAAATGCACGCCCATACCCTCGATGCCATAAGGTTCAAGCGCATCACAAATCATCGCTGGCCCCAGATCAGAACCGCCAATGCCGATGTTTACGATATCGGTAATTTTCTTACCGGAGAAGCCCAACCATGTGCCATTGTGTACTTGCTCACAAAAGTTACGCATTTTTTCAAGCACAGCATTAACCGTTGGCATAACGTCCTTGCCATCTACCATGACAGGCGTATTACTTCGGTTTCGAAGGGCAGTATGCAAAACAGCCCGGCCTTCAGTGTGATTGATCGCTTCACCTTTGAACATACGCTCAATCCAGTCTTGTAGCTCAACAGCCTCAGCCAACTGAATTAACTTATCTACGGTCTCTTGGGTGATGCGGTTTTTGGAGTAATCCAGTAACAAATCACCACTTTTGATTGAAAATCGTTCAAACCGGCTTGAGTCCAACGCGAACTGTTCACGCATGGATACGAATTTCAGGTCAGAATAGTGTCTGACCAAAGACTGCCATTCAGGTATATTCAAAGGTGTCATAGTTCTTAGATTTCTTGTATTAGTTATAATTATTGACTGAGGAATGAAGGCAGATCAGCCCACTTTATGGTCTGCTGCTCCCCTGTCTCCATGGTTTTTATACCGATTGTTTGGCTGGACACTTCATCATCTCCCAGAATAAGTGTCCAACGCGCTCCGCTTCGGTCTGCGCGTTTAAATTGGCTTTTAAAACTACCACCACCACAGTGGCTAATCAACTTTATGCCAGGAAGTTCATCACGCAAACGTTCCGTTAATAATGGTGCTTGTGCCATTGCCTGTTCACCGACAGCAACTAAGTAGGCATCAGTTTGTTTAATATCCGGTAATGATTGGGTTGCTTCGAGCAGTGCGACAAGTCGCTCCAGACCAATAGCAAAACCAATCGCTGTGGCGCCTTTTCCACCCAATTGAGCCACTAAACCATCATAACGGCCACCAGCACAGACAGTACCTTGTGAACCCAACTGGTCGGTTACCCATTCAAAAACGGTTTTTCCGTAATAATCCAAACCTCTGACCAGCCTTGGATTAATTTCGTAGTCAATACCAACACTATCGAGGATCTGACATAACTGTTCAAAATGCAGCTTAGATTCATCATCCAAATGATCTATCAGTTTGGGGGCCGCTTCATTTAATGCCTGCATTGCAGGATTTTTACTATCCAGAATCCGTAGTGGATTTGAGTGTAGACGTCTTTGGCTATCTTCATCGAGTTCAGCTTGGTGCTTTTCGAAATAGGCAATTAAAACTTCGCGATAAGCTATTCTGGCTTGAGTACTTCCAAGTGAGTTTATCTGGAGAGTCACACCTTTCAGACCTAACGCTTTCCAAAGACGCGCTGTCAGCATAATCATTTCAGCATCGATATCTGGGCCATCGAAGCCATATGCTTCTACACCCAACTGATGAAACTGGCGATAACGGCCTTTTTGCGGACGTTCATGACGAAACATCGGCCCCATGTACCAAAGGCGTTGCGTTTGATTCAGTAAACCGTTTTCCATGGCAGCACGAACACAACCTGCTGTCCCTTCTGGACGCAACGTTAAACTGTCTCCATTGCGGTCCTCAAAGGTATACATTTCTTTTTCTACAATGTCTGTGACTTCACCAATGGAGCGTTTAAAAAGCTCTGTTTTTTCGACAATCGGAAAACGAATTTCTTGATAACCATAACCAGCAAGGACATTTTTCAAGGTCGTTTCTATGACCTGCCAGTATGGTGTTGTTTCAGGAAGAAGGTCATTCATTCCTCTTATAGAGCGGATTATCTCTGCCACGTCTAACTCAGATCCTTTATCGGAATTGTTTTAATATTTTTTTGCTGTTTTTGTATTTCGATACGTTTACGTATTTGCTGTTCTAATTCGTCTACCAACGCCTCATTTTCGACTTTGTGGTTTGGCTTACCATCAACGTACAGCAGGTTTGGTGTACCTCCTGTCAGCCCAATAGCAGCTTCTTTAGCTTCACCGGGACCATTAACAACGCAACCGATAACAGCCACATCCATCGGTTCAGTGATGTCTTCCAATCTTGCTTCCAGTGCATTAACGGTTGAGATCACATCAAACTGTTGGCGCGAGCAGGAAGGACATGCAATTAAATTCACGCCTTTACTTCGAATGCGCAAACTTTTAAGAATATCAAAACCGACTTTGATTTCTTCAACCGGATCAGCTGCAAGCGAAACCCTGATGGTGTCGCCAATCCCTTCTGACAACAACATACCCAAGCCAATAGCAGATTTAACAGAACCAGAACGAAGCCCACCGGCTTCCGTAATACCCAGATGTAAAGGCTGTTCAATTTGCTGAGCAAGTTTTCTATAGGCATGCACGGTCATAAACACATCAGACGCTTTGAGACTGACTTTAAAATCGGGATAGTTCAATCTATCCAGAATATCAATATGTCTCAATGCTGACTCAACTAATGCATCGGGAGTCGGTTCGCCATATTTTTTTTGAAGCTCTTTTTCTAATGAGCCAGCATTTACCCCGATTCGAATAGGTATACCGTGATCACGTGCACTGTCAACGACGGCGCGTACACGTTCTTCTCTACCAATATTGCCGGGATTAATACGTAAACAGTCCACGCCTAATTCAGCAACGCGTAACGCAATCTTGTAATCGAAGTGAATATCCGCGACAAGAGGAATAGATACCTGCTGTTTAATTTTACCAAAGGCTTCTGCCGCATCCATGGTTGGTACAGAAACACGCACAATATCTGCACCCACTTTTTGTAATGCCTGAATTTGACTTACTGTGGCAGCGACATCTGTTGTCTCCGTATTTGTCATACTCTGTACAGCAATAGGTGCATCACCGCCGACAGCCACATTCCCCACCATAATTTGACGAGATTTTCTTCGCTGAATATTAACGGTTGAGTTTTCCATTATGACTGAGCTCCTAAAGTCAGTTTTGCAACATTACCTTGTGTAAAAGGCTGCAAGTCAACAGGTTGATTGTTGTAGCTCACCTCAGCAACAGTGGCTTTACCTAATAATATTTTCATAGGTAATTCGCTTTTAAGTTCGATAGATTGTTCTGCTCGCATGACTTGACTGAGTAAAGTATTCATTGCTGTATCTGTTACCTCAACCCAGCAGTCACCAGAAAAAGACATTTTAAGAATATTTTGATGTGGCTCAGCACTTGTAACAGACTCAACGTCTTCATTCACCTCAACAGAAGCAAGGTCTTCCGACTCTGTGATGTTATTGTCGCTATCATTTTGTTCACTTGACTCGGTTGTATTGTTCAAGTCATTCATTGTTGAGATTGATGAGTCTTCTGGCTCTGATTGAGACAAATCGTCATTAAAGGTTGTATTGCTGGCCTCATCCATGTCGTTTTGCTCGGTAACGATCTCACTGGACTCGCTTGTTGCTGTTTCATCAGCCGCTCTATTGGACTGCCATTGTTGATATGCTGACCAGAGAATGAAAATTCCGACAAGAAAAAAGAGAATCATCAACCATGGCAATGGTTTTTGTTCTTCAGTACCAACCGGCTTGACCAACCTTGGTTCACTGTCACTCTGTTTGTATTCATCATTGAAGACGGCCAGCATTTCTTCTTGGGGTAAGCCCAAGAATTTTACATAACTGGCGAAATATCCGCGGGCATAGGTCCGCCCGTGCAATTTGTCCCATTGTTGCGTTTCAAGATGCATGACAATGTCTTTGGTGAGCCGCAGCTGTGTCGCCACCTCTGCTAGTGACAAATTCTTGCTTTCACGTGCTTGTTGGAGTCGGGCCCCTAAACTCGGGCTGTTAGAACTCACCACAAAATCGTCATTCAAATCACTCATTACTCAACAAGCCCTTGGTTAACAATACGCATCTCATCCGAATCAGGAAAACGAGAACGCAAAATAAGTTTGTAGCTAGATACCGCATTTTTATCGGCTAATTTGGTTTCCACTCTGATGCCTAACAAGAGAGCCTGTGGCGTCCAGTTGGCTGCTTGCTGAAACCGTTGAATGTAAGCCCTAGCCTGTAAGTAGTTTTGTTGTTGATAGCTAATATCAGCCATTTGTAACAAAGACTTGGGTAGCCCAGGCACCATCTGTAATGCTTTACGGAAATAACCTTCCGCGCGATCAATGGCTCCCCCTTTTGCTGTACATAATCCTGCATTTTCATAGGCAAGCGGCGCGCTTGAATAGAGTGGATTTTCTACAGCTTTCAGGAACCGTTTCTCCGCCTCATCGTAGCGGCCTTGCTGACACAAAAAGACGCCATAATTATTTTGGGCTTCAGAGTAATCAGGTTCCTGCTGAATCGCTTTCTCAAAATGCTCTTCGGCTTTTTCATTTTCATCTAAGCGTTGGTACAAAAGAGCGATGGTATTGTGCGCACTGGGTAGGTTAGGATTTTGTTTCAGCGCTTTCTCAAGCTTTTCAAGTGCGATCTTGTAATCGCCTCGTTGCATGTAATTCAAGCCAAGACGCATATTGATATCAGCTGCTTTTGCATCCTTTGCTACATATTGACTTCTTGTTCCACCATTACTGCTACACGCTGTAAGTACAACAAACATCATCACGACTAAAGCATTACTGACACGATTACTCATCGATGAATTACAACCTCCTGGGCCTTCATGCGTTCACTACGGCGCGACTTATCTTGCACTTCACCTGCTAACTGACCACAGGCAGCGACAATGTCGTCACCTCTTGTTTTTCTGACCGTAGCCACTAAACCTTGGTCGATCAAATATTGCTGAAAGCGCACAATTTGATTACGTGATGAACATTTATAATGCGTGCCAGGAAAAGGATTGAAAGGAATTAAATTAATTTTATTGGGAATATCTTTTAAAATCCTGACGAGATCTTTTGCATCCTGTATTGAATCATTAATGCCATCGAGCATGACATACTCAACCGTAATGTGACGACGCTGTTGTCCAACAACATAACGCTTACATGCCGCTAGTAATTCGGCAATGGGATATTTTTGATTTAGCGGAATGATTTGATTTCTTAACTCATCATTCGCGGCATGCAGTGAAATAGCCAAACTCACGTGACAATCCTCACGAAGTTTATCAATCATTGGCACCATACCTGACGTGCTTAGTGTGAGCCGTCGCCACGAAATGCCATAACCAAAATCATCTCGCATTAGATTCATCGCCGTTACGACATTGTTGTAATTGGCTAATGGCTCCCCCATGCCCATCATCACGACATTCGTGACAACACGATTGCCTTTGGGATCCTTACCTAAAGCTTCATTAGCAATCCATAGCTGGGCGATGATTTCCGCGGCATCCAGATTGCGATTAAAACCTTGTTGCGCTGTTGAGCAAAAAGTACACGTCAGTGCACAACCGACTTGTGAAGACACACATAACGTACCTCGACTCCCCTCAGGAATAAAGACCGTTTCAATGGCATTACCGCAGGATAACTTGATAATCCATTTCCGTGTTCCATCTTGAGAAACATGCTCGTGCATCACTTCCGGCAGCTTAATCTCAGCGACAGCATCTAATTTTGCTCTTAAGGCTTTGCTCAAATTACTCATTTCAGCAAAGTCTGTTATTCGATATTTATGTATCCATTGTAAAAGCTGACGTGCACGGAAAGGTTTTTCGTCAAGTTCAACGAAAAACGCTTCCAGACCATTCAGATCTAATCCAAGAAGATTCGTGCGTTCAGTCATAATCAGCTCTTAGCGTGTGCGTGCACAAACTTCATCATCAGCGAAGAAGTAAGACACTTCGCGTGCAGCGCTCTCAACAGAATCAGAACCGTGAACCGCATTTTCATCAATGCTTTGCGCGAAATCAGCACGGATAGTGCCCGCCGCTGCTTCAGCAGGGTTAGTTGCGCCCATTAGGTCGCGGTGTGTTAAGACAGCATTTTCACCTTCTAAAACTTGAACGATGACTGGACCAGATGTCATGAAGCTAACAAGATCTTTAAAGAAAGGACGTTCTTTGTGTTCAGCGTAAAAACCTTCTGCTTTTTCTTGTGATAAGTGCATCATTTTTGCAGCCACAATTTTTAAGCCCGCTTTTTCAAAACGTGTGTAAATTTCACCAATCACATTTTTTGCAACAGCATCAGGTTTGATGATAGAAAGAGTGCGTTCAATCGCCATGTTATTCCTCTATATTTAATTTGAGTCAAGAAAATCCTGATATTCTAGCATTTCTCAGCCATCTAATATCAATGTTGTGAAACAAATCACGTTAAATCTGTTTTTACTTTGGATTTTATGGCAAAAGCATTACTATCAGATGACCGTTTTATAACCATAGGAAGCCATTTTGACTACCCAATCTGCATTTAAGCGTATCGGACTTTTTATTCGTAAAGACGACCCTGTTATGGAAAATGCGGTTGAGCAGGTAAACGAGTTTCTAGCTACACGTGACTTGACTGTTGTATGTAACGAACCACTTTCATTTTTACCATCACTTGATGTTATCTCCATTAAGGAATTCAAAACTCATTGTGATCTGACCATCGCTATAGGCGGGGATGGCACCCTGCTCTCTGCATCAAGAGCGCTTGCCGGTACCAATATGCCCGTTGTGGGTATCAATGTTGGCCGTCTAGGATTTCTCGCTGATGTTACTTTAACGAATTTATCACATCAGCTTGATGCCATTCTTTGTGGTCATTACCGGAATGACAGTCGATTTCTGCTGAATGCAAGCATCACTGGCGGTACGAAACCTCCAAGCATCGCAATGAATGATGTGGTCATTCATTCATATCAGAATTTGCATATGATTGAGTTCGAAACCCATATCAACGGCCGGTTTCTAAACAGTCAGCGTGCAGATGGTATTGTGGTATCGACTCCGACGGGTTCAACTGCCTATGCGATGTCTGCAGGAGGTCCAATATTGGATGTGGACCTGGATGTGGTGGTTTTAGCATCAGTCTGCCCACATACTCTCAGTAATCGGCCGCTAGTAGTTTCAGCAAATAATGTCATTGAAATTACTTTAAGTGAAAACAATATCACTACCGCAATGGTAACTTGTGATGGACGCCCTGGGCTTGTTCTTCAGCCCGGCGAGACTGTGCGTATAGAAAAACACGAAAGTCGAATCAGGCTATTGCATCTTGAAGATCACGACCATTATTCTATTCTTCGCGCCAAACTGGAATGGGGAAGAAAGTTAACATGTTAGTCGGTCTGAGTGTTCGTAACTTAGCGGTGGTAGAAGATCTTGCTCTTAATTTTGAGCCTGGCATGACATCGCTAACTGGAGAAACTGGTGCTGGTAAATCGATGTTAGTGGATGCGCTTAGCTTAGTGCTAGGTGATCGCGCAGACTCGAATATGATTCGGCACGGTGCAGAGCGTGCTGAAATTGAAGCCGACTTCAATCTGAACAACAACGTAAGCTTAGCTAAATGGTTAAAAGACCATGAATTAGATGAAGAGGAGCAATGTCACCTTCGTCGTACAATCAGTCGTGATGGACGCTCAAAAGGTTATATAAACGGTCGTATGGTTCCACTGGCACTTTTAAGAGAAGTCAGTGAGCGAAGTATCGACATACATGGACAACATGCACATCAATCATTAATACGGCCTCAGACTCAGCGCGAAATATTAGATATTGTCGCTGATAACAAAGCATTACTCGATAAACTCAAATTGGCTTATCGAGATTGGTCATCGTCACAGCAAGCGCTTCAACAATTGAAAAGCCAGTCCGATGAGCAACGCGCCAAACAGGAATTATTGCAATATCAGGTGGGTGAACTGGCTAATTTCCAATTATCGGAATCACATATCCAGCAGCTTCTTCAAGAGCAAAACCAACTTGCTAATGCTGCTGAGTTAATTAGTACAGCAGAAGCAGGCTTACATCGTATCTTTGATGAGGAACAAGCGGCTGCATACGACATCATCAACCATACACTAAGCGAACTTGAAAAGCTTCAGCATGTTGAACCACGCTTCGCTAGCGCTGTAGAAACACTTAATGCGGCTATTATCAATCTTGATGAAACGGCAGATGAGTTACGTCAATACTTGGATCATATCGATCTCGATCCGGAACGATTAAACAGTATTGAGAATGAACTATCACAGCTCCACGATATCGCGAGAAAACATCAAGTCGAAGTCGAGGAGTTACCCGAACTCTATCAAGAATTAACAGCAGAACTCGACCGACTCTCTTCCAGTGAAGTGCATCTAGCTGAACTCGAAACACAATTAGCTGAAAAAGAGAAGGTTTGCCGGACACTAAGCGAAGAAATACACCAGAAACGAATCAAAACGGCTAAACCACTAGCAAAGCAGATTTCAGCCTCTATCAAACAGCTGGCCATTCCTTCTGGTGAAATTGATATTGAAGTAATCGCCAATCCAGATCAGAAATTTTCAGAGCACGGTATGGACAGTGTTCGAATTTTAGTCAGAACAAACCCCGGACAACCCTCAGGTGAGCTGGCGAAAGTGGCGTCAGGAGGTGAGCTTGCCCGGATCAGCTTGGCAATTCAAGTTGTGACGGCTGGAAAACGAACGGTCCCAACCTTAATTTTTGATGAGGTGGATGTAGGTATTGGTGGTAGTGTTGCTGAGGTGGTGGGTCAACATTTAAGAGCGTTAGCTGCAACGCAACAAGTGGTTTGCATTACACATCTACCGCAAGTAGCTGCGCAAGCACACCATCAATTACAGGTCAATAAAAAACATTTAAAAGACAGCACTCATATTGTTGTTGATAAACTCGATAAACAACAACGTATTGAAGAAATAGCTAGAATGCTAGGTGGCGTGAACCTGACCACTAAAACACGTTCTCATGCAGAGGAAATGCTGGATCAGGCTCAACGCTAGATTATTTACTATTCTTCTCTTAAACACGTTTGGCAGATCCCATAGATATATAAACTATGATCCGTCATCTCCCAACCTTTTTCTTTAGCGATGGCTTTTTGGCGTTGCTCGATGACTTCATCGAAAAACTCTTCAATCTTGCCGCAGCGCACACACAGTAGATGATCATGATGACTACCGTCTTGTAGCTCAAAGACAGCATGTCCACCCTCAATGCTGAGCCTGGAAACTAGTCCGGCTCCCTCAAACTGCGTTAGTACACGATAAACCGTGGCTAAGCCTATTTCTTCTCCCATATCCAGAAGTGCTTTGTACACATCTTCCGCACTCATATGACGCAAATCCGATGTTTCCAAAATTTCCAAGACTTTCAATCTTGGTAGCGTCACTTTTAATCCAGCTTTTCGTAAATCTTGTCTTTCCATTATTATTGTTGCCTCGTAGAAATGCTGCGAATAGAGTATCATCGCAGATTGGTAATTAACTACAGAAATCAATACTAAATGAAAAGCTCCGTTGTTTACAGCCTTTCCTTGGCAGTTATTTTGTCATTGTCAGCTTGCAGCACCGATAAAATACCAGGTGTTTATCGCATAGATATCCAGCAAGGTAATGATGTTACTCAAGAAATGATCAATCAACTTGAGCCAGGCATGACGAAAAATCAGGTCGCCTATGTTATGGGCACGCCATTACTCATTGATACTTTTCACCCGAATCGCTGGGACTATGTCTATAGTTATCAACCCGGCGGAGAAGATCGCGAACAACGCCGTATCACCCTTTACTTTGATGAGTCAGAAAAATTGGCACGCATTGATGGTGATACACGTACTGTGGCTAGAGCAGATCTACCACAGGTTGAACGCCAGGATAAAAATGTTATCGTGCCTTTAACAGAGAAAAATACTGGCCTGTATTCAAAGCTAAAAAGTCTGGTGGGTCTCGGGGATGATGACGAGGATATTGAAGTCATCGAAGGTACAGATCCCGCTAAACCTGATGTAGATGAACAGCAAATTCCTGATAGAGATATTCAATAATAAAAAAGGCGCCAAAGGCGCCTTTTTTATGCTGGTTTTTCAAACTTATCAGTGGTCGGGTTATAGCACATCAACTCACCTTTATCGAGATCAAAGTACCACCCATGTAATCGTAAATTTCCGGCTTCAACACGGTCTTTGATACACTCAAATGTCATCAGATTTTCCAAAGAAACAAGTACAGCTCTCTGTTCACACATTTTTAACTGAACACTTTCATGTTCATGTTTATGATTCACTTTTACCCAGTCCTTAGCGCTTCTCGCAATAGACACCCAGCGATGGATAAATTTGGAATCTTCGACACCATCACTTTGCCATAAAGCACGTATACCACCACAATTGCCATGGCCCATCACAACTATGCTCTCTACATTTAGCGAATTCACAGCAAACTCCAGCGCAGAGCTTGTGCCATGATGGTTATTATCTGTTTCACATGGAGGAACAAGATTTGCCACATTTCTTACGGTGAAAATATCACCAGGATCGCAATCCGTTAAAATCGCAGGATCAACTCTGGAATCACAACAAGCAATCATAAGTATTTTTGTTGGCTGCCCAGTTTTCATACTCTCATACAGTGCTCTATTATCACCAAAGTATGTTTTTTTAAATCGAGAAAAACCCTCTAGCAATTTATACGTCGTCGGCATGTTGTTATTGTTATCTCAAAAATTGTAAAAATGGATTGTGACGTTTCTCATCAGCTATTGTAGTCGTTTGACCATGACCGGAGTGAACGATCAAAGAACCGGGTAATGAAGACAGTTTTCTCAGACTCTTTTGCATCAGAGCGGCATCTCCCATGGGTAAGTCAGTGCGCCCTACACTGCCGGCAAACAAGGTATCCCCCACGAAAATATCTTGATTCGTATAGTAACAACCTTGTCCAGGTGTATGTCCTGGAGTTGAAATAAAGGTTAAATCTGTTTCTCCTAGACTAATGATATCGCCATCATCAACAAAATGATCAATTCTGCCACATGGTCGATTCATATGTGGAGCACCGAACCAGTCGCCTTGTTGTGGCAGTGTGTCGAATAAAGGTTTGTCTAATCTTGGAAGGTAGGTTTGTGCGTCAAATAGATACTGTATGTCTTTCAAAGAGCCAGCATGATCAAGGTGACCGTGTGTTAGTAGAATTTTAGTTAGCTTAAATTCTTCATGTTTAGTTTCAAGATAATCAGCGAGCTCTGTTGTCTCACCGGTATCAATGATGGCAGCCTCATTTGTCGCTTCATCAATAATCAAATAGGTATTCACAAAAAAGGCGCCAACGGTGATACATTCGATTTTTAACATCTAAAATCCATGCCCGTTGACGCCTTTCAGTAGAGTTCTCTCTACAGTTTACTTATCCCACTTTTTGCTTGATTCACGTGCAGTGATCATATTCTGCTTGAACCAATCACTTTTCACTTTTTGTGTTCTTGCTAAGTCAAGATTAGCCTCATACCACTTTTTCTTGATATCAGCATGTGGATCTGGATGCATATTGGCTTCATACCATTTGTTATGGCTGATTCGCGCTTTCTCCAGATTGGCTTCGTACCATTTTTTATCTGTTTCAGTTGTCAGCTCATCACTGATTTCATACCAATGTTTTTCTGTCGGTGTGTTATCGAGATTCGCTTCATACCATTTAATACGTTTTTCACGAGCTTGTTTTAAGTTCGCTTCGCGGAAAGCTAATTTCCAATCAGTGTCGTTAGCCTCTCTATAATCATACCAGTGCGTTTGCGTAGGCTGATTATCATTTGCTTCGTACCAACGACTACGTTCTGCACGAACAGCTGCAACTGCAGATTTCAAGTTAGCTTCGTACCACTTGTTTTTAGTGTGGATGTGCGCTGCAATATTAGCCTCATACCAAGGTGTATCGGAAACCTTAGCAGGTCGCTGATTGGCTTCGTACCATTTTTGGTTCTCTCTAGCGATAGCCGCGTTGTCTGCAAACCATTTGGTTTTGACTTGACGCGTGCGAATTAAACTTAAATTAGACTCATACCAACGCTTTTTGATTTCAGCGTGAGGATCAGGGTGAATGTTTGCTTCGTACCATTTGCTGTGATTAATACGAGCTGTTTGTAAATTGGCTTCGTACCATTTCTTTTTGGTGTCTGAATATTTTTCATCACTGAACTCATACCAATGTTTTTCGGTAGGAGTATTGTTTAGATTTGCTTCATACCATTTGATACGTTTTTCACGTGCCTGATCAAGATTCACACGCATCCAAGCTTTTTTTACATCACTGTACATTTCTTCACTGAAATGTTGCCAGCGCTTTTCAACCTCAGATTGGCTTCTGTTAGCTTCATACCATTTACGAGTAGCGCGTACAGACTGAACGGCTTGGTCTAGATTAGCTGCATACCATTTATTTTTGGTTTCAATATGCTCAACCAAGTTAGCTTTGTACCAAGGAATCTCAACGTCTTTCGCTGGACGCTTGTTAGCGTTATACCAGGGTTTGGCAATGTTTATAGATGGTTTGAGGTTAGCCTCATACCATTTGCTTCTGGATTCTCTCGCTGTTTTTAGATTAGCTTCGTACCATTTTGCTTTAATTTCAAACGTGCTAGTCATATTTCTTACCTCTCTGGGCATTTAAGTATTCTGATAGTACATGACTTTTAATCAAGTTCACAACAAAATCAGTAGGATATTTGATTGAGATCAGTTTTACTCATAACAGTGCTTTTCTGCTTTTATACGTTGTAACGCTGATATCTGTTGCTCTACTTGTAGCTGTCGTCTATCTTCTTTTTCTTCTACTAAAGCAGAATACCCTAAATAGCCTAATCCTAGCCAGCCTTGAACAATCGGTATGCTATCGATCATGATGAGTGCGGTAGCTGCTTTATTTGCATCATCTTTATAAAAACTAGGCTTATAAGTGTACCGGTAAGGATGTAACTGATTGATTGCTTTATCAACTTGATAACAGCTCATTTGTTGCATATTTTGATCGGGTTTTACCACTGGCGGTTCAAAATAAATTGGCTCAGCAGGTACGGGTGGTAGTGTCATGGCATAAGCATTCATTGAAAAGGCCATATAGATAAAACACAATAGAACACTTAATCTTTGCATATGATTACTCCGTCATTTTTATATCTACTCTACTTATCGTCATCAACACCAGAGTCTTCAATAAACCCATCACTCAGCTGATGATTCTTTATCGTTACGGTTATGATCACCCCATTTTTGTATTTGCTTCATCACATGCGCATTAAATGTATCATCCGGAAAACCAATTTCTTCATCGTACTCACCTACTGGCATGTCAGACAATAATGCCAGAGCCTGATTGACATGACTCACACCGTAGATATGGAATTGTCCACTTTCCACAGCATTGATCACATCTTCTCGTAGCATGAGATGCTGCACATTTGTGGCAGGGATAATCACCCCTTGCTCACCGGTTAACTCACTGAGCTGACAAATATCAAAGAAACCTTCGATTTTTTCATTGACACCACCAATAGCCTGAACTTGCCCCATTTGATTCATGGATCCAGTTATTGCAATTGACTGCTTCATTGGAATGTTGGCGATGGAGGATAATAGAGCGCATAGTTCTGCAACCGTGGCACTATCACCGTCCACTTCACCATAATTTTGTTCAAAAACGATACTTGCTGACATCGATAACGGATTATCAGATGCATATGTTCGTCCCAAATAACCACTCAGAATTAATACGCCTTTAGAGTGTATGTCCCCACCGAGATCAACCTCACGTTCTATATCCACGATGTTGTCATCACCATAACGAGCTGAAACAGTCACTCTGGATGGCTGACCAAAGCTGAAGCCACCTATTCCCAGCACCGATAATGCATTGATTTGTCCAATCACTGAGCCTGATGTTGAAATATCAATAATATTTCGTTCAATTTGTTGATAAATCTGGCTTCGCAGCCGATCGAGCCTTTGTTCTCTTAACTTGATGGCGCTTTGCACATTATCTCTGGTGACAAGTGGATTCTTTTGCTGTTTCGCCAGAAAAGATGCTTCTCGTAATAAATCAGCCATATTGCCCATATGCAGAGAGAGTTTCTGGCTGTCTTCTATGCTCCTGGCACTATGTTCAATGACTTTAGCAATGGCATAGTTATCGAAATCAATTAATTTATATTTTTCAATGGTGCTTGCCATCATTTGAGCAAATAAGGTGTCGTTTTCAACACTTCGCGTCATTTCATCTTCAAAGTCAGCAACGACTTTAAAGAGGCCAGCGAACTCGGGATCCATCTCATATAACAGGTAATACAATTCTCTATCACCCAGTAAAACAACTTTCAGGTCCAAGGGTATTGGCTCAGGATCTAGAGACACTGTCGCCACGAGATTGTATATTTGCTCTAAAGCATCAAATCTTACTTCACGTGATTTTAATGCTCGCTTCAAGCCTTCCCAACCGTATGGCTGTAAAAGCAGTTGCTCTGCGTCAACGATCAAAAAACCACCATTTGCTTTGTGAAGCGCGCCTGCTTTAATCAAAGTAAAGTCGGTAACCAGAGCTCCCATCATCGCCATATTTTCGATGCAGCCAAGTAAGCTCTGATGATTGGGTAAATTTTCATACACGATTGGTGCACCATGCTTTTGACTGTTATCTACGACCAGATTGATTTGATAACGTTTGTGTATGTTAATGTCACTGGTAGCCTCTTCAGCAGATTGCTCATCTTTCAGAAAAGCATCCACATTACTGCGAAGATCTTTAAGCATAGCGTCAAAATATTGCTGTAACTTGCTTGAGCTTGGATAGGCATGCTTGAGTTTGTTGACATGTTTACTCAACACTTCCAGTGCGACTTCATCGTTGAGAGCCTGCAGCTGTTTTGTATTGTTTCTCTCCCACTCTCTGATATCTAATAGGGTTTGTTGAAGGTCTTCATGTAAATCTGCTATGGCATTCTCTGCTTCTTCCTGCTGAGCCGCTGGTAATTGCTCAAATTCTTCAGAAGTCATCGCTTCGCCATTATGCTGAGCAGCAAAAGCATAATGCCCATCTTGCAGCCTTAATAAGACAATACCCTTCCGATCAGCTTCCTTTTGTAATACGCCAAATAATCTGACGCGATGTTTACGGGTTGCTTCATCAAGACTTCTTAGCCGCCCACGATAATATTCATCATCAAAGGCTTGAGGTAGTTCCTCCTTCAATGCATCAATAACATCCTCAATATCTTGACGAAGTTGCTTAGCCTGCCCTGCTGGCAAACTCAGTGCATAAGGTCGTTGTGGATCATCAAAATTATTCAGATAAGCCCAATCTTTGGCCGCAGGAAGATGCTCAACATGTTGCTCAAGATAACGCCGGGTTAAGGTATATTTGCCTGCCCCAGCTGGTCCCATTACAAATAAGTTATAACCATCCGCATCAATATGACTGCCAAACTCGATGGCGCTCAATGCGCGCTGTTGACCAATAACTTCATTCGTCGCTTTAAGATCTTGAGTGGAAGAAAATGTCCACTGTTCAGGATTACAATGATGATATAAATCACTGACTTGTAATTTTGTGCTCTCAGGCATAGTTTTCTCGATTTGAATAAGTTACTTTAAGCTTAAGTCTAAGGAAAAAATAGACAATATACGATGGGAGAATCAGATGTCACCAAATGATTATGATGAAAAACGGGCATATCACCGAATGAAAATCGATACGCCTATTACATTTTCCTTAAGTGGCGATAAAGAAATAACACACCGGGGGATAAGTAAAAATTTAAGTGCCAGCGGTTTACTTATTCAATCAGACTTTTCACCAGCTGAGCATGACAGGTTAGAAATTGTCATGGATACGGGAAATGACAGATTCTCACCGTTTATTATTCAGGGAAAAGTATTGAGGGTAGAAGCTGATGCTGAATTGGCAGGACAATACCTCATATCTATTCTGATAGAAGAAAGTCAGTAAAATTTATATCCAATAGCTTGTTTTTGTCATGACTTTTGAAATGATCGACATCATTGTTTTCACAGGACGAGGTAATTCTGCACCACCAGCTTCTAAAGCAGTCGTTCTATGATGAAGTTCATCTTCTCGCATCTGCTCAAGTACAGCACGACTTTTTAGATCATTAGCACTTAGTTTTGCCAAGTGTTCATCAAGATGATTAACGACTTGTTTTTCTGTTTCGGCCACAAAGCCCAAACTCCATTTATCACCTATTTTTCCAGCAACAGCACCTATAGCAAACGAGCCAATGTACCAAACCGGATTCAGTACACTTCGATGTGATGAGAGTGAACTTAAACGTTCTGCACACCAAACCAGGTGATCATTCTCTTCCAGTGCTGCTTGCTCCATAGCCTGACGAACTTCGGGCAATTTAGCTGTTAATGCTTGTCCCTGATAAAGGGCTTGAGCAGAGACTTCACCTGAGTGATTGACTCGCATCAAACCAGCTGAATGCCTTTGTTCTTCAGCGCTTAACTCCGTCGCTTCCTCAAGTTCATTTCCAGGTATATGACGATGTGTTGTTTCAGGTTTTCCGATTACCGTAGTAATTGCTTTGTCTAACTCGATAATAACTTGATCAATGAAACTTAATTGTCTTAGCGTGAACATACAACTAGGCCTACCTTTAAAATAACTCAACATCACCGTGTGCTACTTTGGACGCAGATTTAACTTTGCCTTCTTGTAACAATCTGTTGTAACTAAGCACCTGATTCCTGCCATTACCCTTGGCATAATAGAGTGCTTCATCTGCTTCACCGATAACATCTGCCGGTGATGATTGGGCAACAATTTCTACAAAGCCAATGCTAATCGTCACTTGATTAATCTGAGGAAACTTATGGGCAGCGACCATTTTCCTGATACGTTCAAATGTGTGCATCGCGTCTTCTTCGTTGGCTGCTTTTAGCACGACAACAAACTCTTCACCACCATAGCGGTAGACTAGGTCATCGTCCCTAATCAGGCCTGAAGTCATCAGTCGAGCGACAAGAATAATGACTTCATCTCCATACAAATGGCCGAAATTATCATTAATAGTTTTAAAATGATCGATGTCAATGACGCCTAACCAATATTTAACAGCAAAACTGCGTCGTCGAGAATCTGAGGGAGAACTTATCTGCTCTTCAAACTGAGCCCCCTGACGAACAAGTATTTTTGTGATTTCATTATCAAGGGTTTCACGATTATATAAACCCGTTAGTTTATCTTTCTGCGTTTTTTCAATTAATGCCAGGTAGTTAGAGTAGACACGAAGTATTCCATAAATAAGTCTTTGGTCACCATTAGATGGTACCTGCTCAGTCGAAATTAATAGCACAGCAAAAATAGCACCATGTGCATCAAAGGCAGGATAGACCACGCTCCACCGGCCATTTTCTGTTGAAGTTAATTCAACGTCCCCGACATCAATGGCTCTAAAAATAGCTTCACTAATAGCCTTGTTTTCTGTGACTAATTTAGGGTTTTCATCACTTGATTCGATTACGCCATTCACACAGTAAGCGAGCAAACTGAGTTCGTGATTATCACTCTGTTCCAGTACCCGGAACAGCCTGATATCTTTTGCAGGGAAGAGTTCATTTATGGTTTTTAGAAGACTTTTTTCAAGGACATGTCGATCATGATAGCTCGTAATCTCTGCGAGATTATCAATAATCTTAACACTGCTATGATTCATTCCCACATGCCTTATACGCCGATGAACTGAATAAAAAAGGATTTATTACCCTCAAATCACATGTTCTTTCTTATTGGTAACCTTTCTCTCAATCAAACAGAATATACTTTATTCAGTATTTTTTTCAATCACCAGACATCCGCTGAGAAAAGCTTTAAGACTAATGCACCAAATACTTGAATAATGTCTCTGCTAGGTCTCTCGGCTGAAATTTCGAAACATAATCATCAGCACCAGCACCAACGCCCATTGCTTTATTAGCTTTGGCTGTCAATGAAGAATGCATAATGACCGGTAAATTTACCATTCTTGGATCGGATTTTATTTTCTGTGTCAGTACATAACCATCCATTTCCGGCATTTCGACATCAGTCAACACCATTTGGATTTCAGTTGTAATATCACGACCCTCCTGCTCACATTGAGCAGCGATTTTGTTTAGCATTTTCCAGGCTTCGGCGCCGTTTACAGCTCCTATATGCCCAACACCCATCACATCAAGTGTTTTGGTAATTTGCTTACGAGCGATATTTGAATCATCAGCAAAGAGAAGGCGATAGTGCCCTCTTTTATCGACTTGTTTGATACCATCAAACACAGTTTCATCATAAAAGTCACCAGCATCTGCCAGCACTTTTTCAACATCCATAATCATGACTAGGCGCTTGTCACTCAATTCTGCTACGGCAGTAACTAAGCCACCCATTCGTTGTGAGATGAGTTGTGGTGGCTCTTTGACTTGCTCCCAATTCAACCGTTGTATGGTATCTACCGAGCTGACCAAGAATCCTTGAACATGGGTGTTATATTCAGTAATCATCAGGATTCGTGGTTTATCTTTAGATCTGAGTTTGCAAAACTTTTGGAGATTAATGATGGGAACCATATCACCACGAAGACTGACAAAGCCTTCAACGCCATCAGGCATTTCTGGGGCAGTCGTTATTTCAGGAATATTCAGTACTTCCCTAACTTTAAAAACGTTGATACCAAACAGTTCGTTTCTTCCTGTTTCATCACTCGTTCCTAAGCTAAACAACAAAACCTCCAGATGATTAGTACCAGCTAGTTTGGTTCGCTCGTCGATGGAATCAATAAATGTGGCCATATGAATTCTCGCAAAACTCAAATAAATGAACGTGAATATGTCTAGAAATAATAGCGGACATTAGCACGAAAGCTTGAGCAGAGTTAGCCACAATATCTCAAAAATTATTCAGCACTAACATAAGCATTAATCAAATCATATGGTTAGACGTTATGTGGAGTTCATTTAATCTTTCACAAGACCGATATTTCATTCGCATTACTATCATTGCACTGGATAGCATTCGTATCTGAACAGAATTGAGTAGCAGGAAAATTCGATGATTGTTAGAGTAGCACTATGAAGTCGTCAAAATATTGTTGAATGATGACTTTAGAAATAGAATACAATAAAAAATCGAGATTTATACAGCATATGAATATGCTGTTGGAATGGTGCCCAGGGGGAGACTCGAACTCCCACGTACATAAGTACACTAGCACCTGAAGCTAGC
>NZ_DDNT01000001.1:31644-131203 GCF_002341285.1 Methylophaga sp. UBA2513
TACCAATTCCGCCACCTGGGCAACAGACGCGCAAAGATACAGAGTGAAACAAAAACTGTCAATGACCAATAATAGCGAAAACGATCCCTTTTTCGATAGAGAAGCAGAAAAATACGACAACCCCATCCCTAGTCGTGAATTTATCTTAGATATTCTCAAACAAAACAACACCCCCTTATCGCGCAAAAACATCGCCAAACTGATTGATGTTAAAGGTGAAGATGCTAATGAAGCGCTTCGCCGTCGGTTACGAGCGATGGAACGTGACGGCCAGCTACTTCGCAACAGGAAAGGCGCTTATGGCGTAGTTTCCAAAATGAATCTTGTCAGTGGTCGCGTGATGGGGCATCCAGAAGGCTATGGCTTTCTTATCCCTGATGAGGGAGGTGATGACCTCTTTCTGAGTGAGCGCGAAATGCGTGTAGTTTTGCATGGTGACCGTGCATTGGCACGTATAACCGGCACTGACAGAAAAGGTCGAAAAGAAGGTGCCATAGTTGAAGTTGTTAAGCGTAACAACGAGCGCATCGTAGGCCGTCTGGTTCAAGATGCCGGCATTTTTTATCTCATTCCCAACAATCGAAGAATCAGCCAGGACATCTTGATTCCACCGAGCGATCTGAGTCATGCACAAGTCAATCAGATTGTTGAAGCGGAGATAACGGAACAGCCTAATAAACATCGATCTCCTTTGGGCAGAATCGTCAACGTATTGGGTGATCATATGGCGCCAGGCATGGAAATTGACATTGCTTTGCGTGCTTTCGAACTTCCTTACAAATGGTCACCACAAGCTGAAGAACAAGCCAATAATCTGGGAGACAGTATTCCCGAGGAAGCGATCAACGGCAGACTCGACCTTCGTGATATGCCGCTTGTCACCATCGATGGTGCAGATGCCAGAGACTTTGATGATGCTGTATACGCTGAGAAGCTGGAATCCGGCAACTGGCGTTTATGGGTGGCCATTGCTGATGTATCACACTACGTACTGCCCAACAGTCCGCTGGATCAGGATGCACAGGAAAGAGGCACATCCGTTTATTTCCCTAGCCAAGTGATTCCGATGCTGCCAGAAGCGTTGTCCAATGGGTTATGTTCATTAAACCCAGAAGTCGATAGATTGTGCATGGCCTGCGAAATGGAAATCGATCAAACGGGTAAAACAGTTTCTTATGACTTCCATGAAGCCGTAATGCACTCAAAAGCGCGGTTAACATATGACAAAGTGGCGGCCATGCTAGTGGATAACGACACAGCTTTACGTGAGCAATATCAACACGTGTTACCAGCCATAGAGACGATGTATGACCTTTATAACGTCATGCTTGAGGCTCGTCACGAGCGCGGTGCAATCGATTTTGAAATGACGGAAACGCAATTTCTTTTTGATGAAAATAGAAAAATTAAATCAATAGAACCTCGTGAACGTAATGACGCTCACCGTCTCATTGAAGAATTTATGATTGCCGCCAATGTCAGTGCTGCATTGTTTTTGTTGGAAAGTGAATTACCGGTTTTATATCGTATTCACGAAACACCCTCAGAAGAAAAACTCTCTGGTCTACGCGACTTTTTGGGTGAACTCGGTTTATTTTTAGGTGGTGGTGAAGAACCTGAGCCACGTCACTATGCCTCATTACTGGCAACGGCGAGTAAACGGCCTGACGGTCACCTCCTGCAAACTGTGATGTTACGCAGTATGAAACAAGCAGTTTACAGTCCTGACAATATTGGGCACTTTGGTTTAGCGCTTGAAGCCTATGCACATTTCACCTCACCGATTCGTCGTTACCCTGACTTATTGGTGCATAGAGCCATTCGTCACGTACTTAGCCAGAAAAAAGACAAAAAATGGCGTTACTCCTATGAGGATATGGCGCAATTAGGCGAACATTGCTCCATGACCAGTCGTCGAGCCGATGAAGCCACAAGAGATGTCAGTGACTGGCTGAAATGTGAATACATGCGAGATCGTGTTGGTGAAG
The DNA here is from genome assembly GCF_002341285.1 of Methylophaga sp. UBA2513. Taxonomy (NCBI): domain Bacteria; kingdom Pseudomonadati; phylum Pseudomonadota; class Gammaproteobacteria; order Thiotrichales; family Piscirickettsiaceae; genus Methylophaga; species Methylophaga sp. UBA2513. The sequence continues at coordinate 33,633 of NZ_DDNT01000001.1, forward strand.
TTCATGATGGCGTGATTAGTGGTGTTACAGGATTTGGGCTGTTTGTTGAGCTAAGCGATATCTATATAGAAGGCTTAGTGCATGTTACCTCTTTGAAAAATGATTATTATCAATTTGATCCGACAGGGCATCGCCTCACGGGGGAGCGTACGCGCAAAGTATACCGCTTAGGCGATACACTAAAAGTCAAAGTGGTTCGTGTCGATCTCGATGAGAAAAAAATTGATCTGGAATTAGTCGAGACGAAATAATATAAATGGCTGTTATAAGAAACAATAACAGCCATTTATTTCTGAATGAGATGAACGTTGCGTAAGGCTATTTTTCATCTAATCAGAGATTTTCCTTGACCAGAAAAATAATCACAGTAGAATTATCGTCTTTCTTGAGGTCGACATCCTAAGTCATCCACACCTCATACAAGAATAATGGTGAGTGTAGCTCAGTTGGTAGAGTCCCGGATTGTGATTCCGGTTGTCGTGGGTTCGAGCCCCATCACTCACCCCACCTTCCTTAAGATTATTTCCATCGCATCATAAATTAAAGACATCGTTGATCCAGTCTAAAAAGACTCGATTTACTGTATTGTCATTTTTAATTGTTGAGTTTCATCATTCTGAAACAATAACTTGCATAAAAACTCAAAATTAATCTCGATTTTGGCTTGCAAGGTCAAAAATGCCTCCGTATAATGCGCTTCTTCATTGCCGGTGTAGCTCAGTTGGTAGAGCAGCTGATTTGTAATCAGCGGGTCGTAGGTTCAAGTCCTATCTCCGGCTCCAGAACAAGAAAAAAGCCTCGTTATTTTAACGAGGCTTTTTTTGGCCTTAGCATTAATCAACCCCTCTGTTCCAATCTCAATTTGACCTCTACAAGCAACATTAATCTCGCCCTATTTCAATAGGGTCAACTTAATCTCAAAGTTTTTCTAAATTAACTATTTCAAGTTCCGCTAAATAATTATGCTATATAGAAATAGCGAACTTTAGCTATCAACCCAAACCGACTTGAATAGGTTCTTAATGTTCAACCTAGATAATTTTTTTATAACATCAGCACCCAAACAGACACTCATTGTCGGTTCATATGATTTCTTTCTTGTCGTTCTATCAATCATTTTAGCTACAACAGCGGCTTTTGTGGCGTTACATTTTGCTTCAATGGCAAAATTAATCCAAAACAATCGCCACCGCCATATTGCTATTATTGCTGGCGCCATCATTTTTGCTGGTGGTGTCTGGAGTATGCATTTCGTGGGCATGTTAGCTTACGAGATGTCTGAACAAACGACCTACAATATCCCTCTCACACTTATCTCTATCCTTCCTAGTTTGCTTGCTTCCTATATCACTTTGAGAATGCTTGTAAATCCTTCAATGACTCTATGGCAACTGATTATGAGTAGCTTCTCCGTAGGTGCCGGTATAGGGATGATGCATTACGTTGGTATGGAAGCCATGGAGATGGACGCGGAGCTTCGTTATGTGCCTAGTTGGTTCGCTGCTTCTATTATTGTTGCTGTTGTACTGGCTTTCATCGCACTGTCAGCTCGCCATTATCTATCAATAGTCTGGAAACAACACTCTGTCCACCTCATCAATATCATCAGCGCTGTTGTGATGGGACTGGCCATTTCAGGCATGCATTACACTGGTATGGCTGGGGCAAGATATCTCATGAGCGACAACACTCTGATGACGCATCGCATCACAGAAGATCACGTTCAGTTATCTTATATTATTACTTCTATCACATTATTATTGATTGCCTTGGCCATCACTATTGCTTCTCAGCTCAGATATCGCCAGTTACTGACTGAAAAAACCATCAGTGAACTACGTTTAAAAACGACCCTCGAAACAGCCGTTGACGGCATCATCACCATCGATCAAAACGGAATCATCCAAGACTTTAACTCATCAGCATCGACTATCTTTGGCTGGAAAAACACAGAGGTTATTGGCAAAACTTTCTTAGTTCTGGTGCCTGATGAAGCCAAAAATGAATACCAAGAATATTTATTTAACTTTCTTAAAACAGGACAAACCCAACTGACCGGTCAAGCCAGAGAAGTCTTTGCTAAACATAAAGACGGTCACTCATTTCCAATACGACTTGGTGTAGGTCGTGTTGAAGTAGAAGACATCGGTTCATTATTTGTAGGTTTTGCTACCGATATTTCTCAACGTTGGGAAATTGAAGAAAAGTTGCGTAAGAGTGAGGAGCAATATAGTTCATTAATTAGAAATATTCCTGGCGCCAGTTTTCGTTGTTTGCTGGATGAACACTGGTCGGTCATTTTTGTCAGCGATGCCATTTTTGATATGATAGGCTGGGCTGCTGAAGACTTTTATAAGCAGCGAATTCATCTCTCAGAACTGATTCATCACGATGATGTGGATTTAACCAATGATGCTGTTCAATCAGCACTTGAAAGTAAAACCAGTTACTCAGTTGAGTTTCGCTGGAAACACAGAGATGGCCACTATATCTGGGTATTTGAAAAAGGCTCTATTATTTACGAGAACGACCAACCCGTTTGGATAGATGGTTTGATTCTGGATATTACACACCGCATAGAGATGGAAGACGATCTTCGTCAGGCAAAAGAAAGAGCTGAACTTTCAGCAGAGAGTAAAGCCAGATTCATGGCGAATATGAGTCATGAAATAAGAACACCGATGAATGCCATCATCGGTTTTTCAGATCTGCTTCTTGATGCCAAAGATATCAGTGGCAACAATAAAAAACATCTGCAAACCATTAGCCAATCAGCCCGATCATTGCTTCACCTGTTAAATGATATTCTCGACAGTGCCAAACTAGAAAAGAATAAACTCGAACTCGAAGAGTCCACGTTCGATTTAACCAGGCTGATTGATTCAGTCATATCTACATTATGGCTTCAAGCAAAAAATAAAAACCTATACCTTAACTGCAGTATACCTGACGACATTCATACCTCGTATTTAGGAGATGAAAACAGAATTAGGCAAGTGTTATATAACATTATTGGTAATGCCGTGAAGTTTACTGAAAATGGTGGTGTCACCGTTTCGGTACACCCTCTTAATGAGTCCACTCTTCGTTTTACCGTTGAGGACACCGGTATTGGGATGGATGAAACGACGCTCAATACCATTTTTGAACCCTTCTCCCAGGCTGATGCTTCAATGAGCCGGCGCTTTGGTGGTACTGGACTAGGCACAACAATTTCCAAACAGCTAGTGGATTTGATGGGAGGAGAATTAAGCGCCAGTAGTGAGACAGGTGTAGGCAGTACATTTTTCTTTGATCTGCCACTAAGAAAAACCGATGACATCATTAACGCGACTGTAGCGAACCAAGCCTTGTCGATTCCAGCCAAAAAAGTGTTAATTGCTGATGATATTTCTCAAAACTTAACCTTACTCTCGCTTTTACTTGAACGACAAAATCATACTGTTATTACTTCGGTAAATGGCGAAGATGCGTTCCATAAATTCACCATAGAAAAACCTGACATTGTTTTGATGGATTTACAAATGCCAGTGATGGATGGGTTTGCTGCTACCAAGACAATTCGTGAGTATGAGTCAGCCCATCAACTTCAAACGACACCTATCGTCGCTTTAACAGCGAGTGTCTTATCTGAAGACCGACTGCAAGCGACTAATGCCGGCATGAATGGCTTTTCCCACAAACCTATTGATATAGAGCTGCTCACAGCTGAAATGGCATGGGTTCTCGGTATTGAGCCACACTTCATTACAACAGCTCCAGAAGTGCTTGGTATTGATGAACATACATTCACGCAGATCAATATTGATAAAGCATTAACGTTATGGGGTAGCTACCCTGTTTATTTAGCTGAATTGGCCCGTTTTATAAAAGCGTATAGCGATATCAGTAAACAGCTATCTGAATTGAATGAAACATCGAATTACAGTGAACTGAAAAAGCTGGCACATAAGCTCAAAGGTGTGTCAGGCAACCTGGGCCTTTTGAAAATCCATCAATCAACTTCTTTGATAGAAAATAAGTCAAATAATGAACATAAAGTCGAAGTAGCGATAGAGATTGCTAAGCTCGACAATGCCTTTTCCACGTTATCAAAAGAGGAAAAATGGATAAAAGCCTCATTGGCTGATTCAAACAGTGAGGCAACTGTAACATCACAAGTCCTGCTAGCTAACGACCGTATATTGACTATCGTCGATGAACTTATCGAGCTTAGCGAGCATGGAGAACTTAACGAAGAGAGAGTAGACGAGCTAGTCAATGGGGTTGAAGCTAACTTACATCGACTTGCTTTAGATGTTAAACAGTCTGTACTCGACTTTGACTTTTTGGTCGCCCAACAACACTTAAACGCTATCAAGCAACATATAACGAACACCACATTATGACTACGATAAAGAAATACCAGCCTAGAATCCTTATTGTCGATGACGAGCCAACCAACTTGAGAGTGCTTCGTCAGATTCTGCAGAACGATTATGCGCTTTCGTTCGCCCGCTCAGGAAAAGATGCTCTGGCATTGATTGATAAGGAAATGCCGGATCTGATCTTACTCGATATCATGATGCCAGAAATGACAGGCTTAGAAGTTTGCCAGCAATTAAAAGCCAGATCAGACACCTCACACATACCGATTATATTTGTGACAGCCTTACAAGATCCAGATGATGAAGCACGAGGTTTTGACATTGGTGCAGTAGATTACATCATCAAACCCATCGTGCCCTCCACTGTCCTTGCCAGAGTAAAAACACATATCTCTCTTGTCAAAGCAGATGAGCTTCGTGCCACCCATATCGACTTGATTGAACGTTTGGGTAGAGCTGCAGAATACAAAGATAACGAAACGGGCTTACATGTTCAGCGGATGAGTCGCTATGCAAAAATTATTGCTCTGGGTTATGGCTTTGACGAGAGTACCGCAAACGAACTCATGATGGCGGCTCCCATGCATGACATTGGAAAAATTGGTATTGCTGACAAAATCTTATTAAAACCAGATAAGTTAACGTCAGAAGAGTTTTCAGAAATGAAAACACATACTTTAATCGGGGCCGAGATCTTAGCCAACTCAACATCAAGATTGATTCAATTAGCCCATACTGTTGCCCTGACCCATCATGAAAAATGGGATGGTACGGGTTATCCAAATGGGTTAAAAGGTGATGAGATTCCGCTTGCAGGTCGAATCGTTGCCATAGCTGATATTTTTGATGCATTAACCAGCGCCAGACCATATAAAGAAGCCTGGCCAGTTGAGGAAGCCATAGAGTTCATTAATGCACAGAGTGGTAAACACATTGATCCCGCTTTGCCCCCCATCTTAATTGAGCACCTGCCAGACATTCTGAAAGTGAAACAAGCATTCTCTGATTAGTTATGGTGCAGCGTCATACATCATGAACTGATCTCTTCCTGCTTTTTTTGCAGAGTAGAGCATCACATCAGCTTGTTGCAAAGCCTTATCAAAATTTATTGTGGCTAATTCAGCTGAACTCACCGCTCGAATGCCGGCACTGGCAGAGACCGAAATGGTGTCATCACGTAGTGCAATTCTTATTTCACGCAAATGCTGTAACAGTTTCTCGGTGAACTTAGCTGCATGAGCAGCCTGTGCGCCTGATAAGACAAACAAAAACTCTTCACCACCCCATCGAACCAGAATATCGGAAGCACGAATACTGTCAGCCATGACCTCTGCTGTTCGTCTCAACACAATATCGCCCACATGATGGCCATGTTGGTCATTAATCTGTTTGAAGTAGTCGAGGTCAAGCATAATGATGCTATAGGGGGTCGATAACCGCTGCATCAGAGCCACTAATCGACGCGCACCTTGTTCACCTTCTGTGCGATTGGTCAGCCCTGTGACACCATCAAGAGAAGTGACATCATCCAGCGGAATGTGCAGCTCCATAGCTCCCCCCTTCTCTAGAGGTAGCGCCATCACTTTGAATTTCTGAGGACCGCTGTTGGTTTGGTGAATATGTAGATGACTAATTGTTGTTCTGAGGGTCTGTGCATCGAGCTTAGGACAGGCCTCCCCATTTTCATGGCAGGGACTATCGTAACCATGACTCATTTTGTAGCAAGGCTCATCAATCTGACTGTATTCATGAATGGCTTCCTGATTGGCTCGAATCACCCTATAGTCATCATCAATAACGGTGACTGGAAAAGGCAAAATATCTAAAAAAGACCATGCAGATTCGATACTCTCCATACTGAACAAATCTGTTACGTTTTCTTCTTTTAACCTTGGGTTTGTTTCCATTGACATTTCAACCAGCTATCACTTTTTTAGTATTTATAATAACCATACTCTTAGTATGACTATAGTGTAAATACAGGAATAGTCGTTGAGGCAAAATTATCGATAAACCGGTTTTGCTGATATAAAAAGACCGCGCTATACAAGCTTATCGGAGTAAAAAATAGGCAAGCAAACAATTGCTGATAAACAAAAGAAATGCGCATGCTTGCCAGAACTTAACCGGATAACGGTACATCAGCGGGCGATTGTCATCGCTTAAATAAGCTGGATTCGGTTTTATCAAGTCTGTCGCAAACTCAGACAATGCCTGATAGCGCTTTTCAGGATAGAGTTGTAAGGCTTTCTGCAAGGTTTTATCAACCCAGCTTGGCATATCCTGAATAAACAAAGCGATGGATTGGTATTCAATGCGATGAAGATCTTGTCTGGTATGAACTTTTGCCAGTTTTTCACCATATGGCAGATGGCCTGTGAGCATTTCATAGACAATACACGCTAAAGAGAATTGATCAGACTGCGGCTGACCAGCACGACCCAATAGATACTCAGGTGCCGTGTAGTGCTTTGTCCCCAACAACTCACTGCGTTGTATCGGCGTTGAGATATCAGCAATGCCGGCAATTTTGGTTGAACCAAAATCAATAATCTTCAGCACGCCATCTCTGGAGATCATGATATTTCCAGGCTTTAAATCCTGATGCAACATATCGAGTCGGTGAAAAGCTCTCAGTGCTGATACAAGCTGAGGCACAAGATCACGTACAGTTTTTAAATCCAAACGTCCAACGTCATCCAGCCACTGTTGCAACGTTTTACCGTCCACGTACTCCATCACATAATAAAGAAAACGACGGGGACGCTTCTGCTCAATGGTCCTGACTACATGTGCATTATTTATTCGTCGCCCTACCCACTCCTCCAAGTGGAACCTTTCCAGGTATGCCGGGTCATCTTCGAAGTTGACCGAAGGTGTTTTAATCACCACTTTCTCGCCCGTTTCAGTATCCACCGCTAAATAAAGCTGGCTTGTAGAACTAGCGTGTAACTCACGACTGATACGATAGCCGTCAAGAATGACACCCTCATATAAATCAGGTGGAAAAGGTAATACGGTGAGTTGAGCAAAAACCTCATCTGGTGCTTGAGTCGGTAATTGTTCAATACACATTAGCTGGCAACTTATATTGTCTTGGCTGCCAGCCTTCAGTGCTTCATCACAAATCCGTTCTGTTAAATCAGATAAATCAACAGAACCTTCTAATATAAACTGTTTGAGCACCTTATCGGGCAAAACATCATGCACGCCATCGGTGGTCAACAGAAACACATCCTTTTCCTGAACAGCGAGTGTTTTATAGTCAATATCCAGACAATAATCGACGCCAAACGCTCTTCCCAGATACTCTTTATTTTCATCAATCCGAATACGATGATCGGTGGTCAATGGTTCAAACTCACCATCACGTAATAGATAAATACGTGAATCACCGACATGAAAAATATGAGCTGTTGTTGATTTAACAACAACAGCACTGAAGGTAGAGGCCATTCCTCTGCCTGCTTGCTGAAACTGCTGACTTTGTCCATGCAACCAGGTGTTGATAGCGGCAAGCACTTTGCTGCCAGACTGTTTCACAGACCAGGAGTCAGGTGTACTAAAGTAGTCACTCATAAAACCAGTCACGCATGCTTGACTAGCTTGTTTTGCTTCATTACTGGAGCTCAGCCCATCTGCAATAGCACAGGCAACACCTTTCGTTTCAAGCAAAGCTAAGTTGGACGGAATGAAAAAACCGACGGTATCCTGATTATCAGCTTTCACGCCTTGTGTTGAACACTGCCCAACTAATACTTTTAACTTTGCCGTCATATTCGTCCTGACGATTAATGCACATCTATCATTTGAATCGAGCCGTCTGGTAAGACCTCGGCCATCTGTCCGCGAGGCTCATCCATAAACTGCACCGCGATCAATGTCACGACCGCCGTCGCACAAATCACAAAGAAGAAGGTTTGTGCAGAAACAAGTGACAGCACGGTTAGAAACGTGACAGCGCCCACATTACCATAAGCACCCGCCATACCGGCTACTTGTCCGGTCAATCGACGTTGAACCAGTGGTACTACCGCGAACACAGCGCCCTCTCCAGCTTGCACAAAGAACGAGCATGCCATGGTTGCCAATACAGCCAACACAATGAACCACTCTGGTGTAATCATACCCATTACGAAATAGCCTACCGCCAGACCGCTGATACAAATGGTCAGTGTTTTCTTACGACCCAGACGATCACTAAACAAACCACCGATAGGTCTCGATACCAGATTCATAAAAGCAAAGCCAGAGGCGAGTAAACCGGCCTGAACAGCACTAATATCAAACGTTTCACTGAAAAACAGAGGCAACATTGACACAACGGCTAATTCAGAACCAAATGTCGCCAGATAGGCTAAATCCAACACGGCCACTTGTTTGAATTTGTAACGGTGAATTTCTGGTGTTTCTTTAACAAACACATCTTTGTTAATTTGATAAATGTGATACACCTGATAGAAAAATAACACCACTAAACCGACATAAATCGCGAGGGTGATTTCGCTGGAGAGCAAACTGACCCCACTGGGTGACAACTTCCATGCTAATAAGGCCAAGGCCGCATACATGGGAATATTCATAACGATATAGAGAAAGAAATCGCCTTTACTGGTTACTTCCATCGCACCCGTTTTTTTCGGTTTGAAATACGTCGATCCCTGAGGCGTGTCAGACACAGTATTGTAATAAATAAAAGCATAAACAAGCGCAATGGCACCAGTCAGGCCAATGGCATAACGCCAACCATCCTCACCACCAAATAATAATGCAATGGTGGGCAGTGACATTGCCGCTGCGGCTGAACCGAAATTACCCCAACCACCATAAATACCTTCCGCTAATCCCACTTGCTTGGCTGGAAACCATTCAGAAATCATACGAATGCCAATAACAAACCCGGCACCGACAAAGCCCAGTAGAAAACGGGCAAGAGCGAGTTGTTCAAAACTATCTGCAAGTGCAAAGAAAAAACAAATCACGCTTGAAATGCCGAGCAGTAGTGAGTACATGATCTTAGGACCGTACTTATCCACTAGCATGCCAATTACTATTCGAGCGGGAATAGTCAAGGCGACATTGAGTATCAGCAACGTTTTTATCTGCTGACTATCGAGGCCAAGCGTATCTTTGATAGCCATCAACAATGGTGCATGATTAAACCACACCACAAAACTGATGAAAAAGGCTATCCAGGTAAGATGAAGGGTACGAATATTATCTTTGAAAGATAATAAATTGAGTTTGTTATTGGACATAAATTCAGCTCTCTTTTGAACATACCGGAATGGGTCCATGTTCGAATAGCGGGAATCATGCCAAAACATAACCTATTGATTTATATATACTTAGAAAAACAAATGCGCATCCTGAATGCATATTTAGCTGCTAATTTGGTGCATTCCGCACAGTATAAGTGCGTTATCTCAACTGATGAGCTGATCTTCGTCGGGCCAGTCTAAATCACAGCAGAAAACATATGTCTTGCCACTAACAACCACTGCTTGTGAAACGGTGATACACATATGAGAACCGGCTACCGACAGGTATGGACGACTTATCTGAGTCATATTCGGATTTTGTATGGCTCTGAAATGGTAATGTCGATGTGACCAGTTAGCATTGACACCAGAAAGTAGCGGTGTAAAACGAATATCCAGTTTGGCTGTATATTTGGGTGAGTTCAGACTTCGGCCAATCTGGTAGCCAGACTCATCAAGCAGGTAACAACGTACAGCTCTGGCATCATCAAATAGGGCGTGACCACAGTCTTCAAAAGATGCCCCTTGTTTAAACGCGTCGAGCTCTTTTTCAAATATCAACTCAAAGGTGCGGAAATGTTGTTGAAGCTTTCGATTATATTGGCTTCGTACATTCTGATGTTGATGAAGTAACTTATCCATGGCTTGACCGAAATCAATCTCCTGCTGGAGATCAGGCTTTGGCTTAGCAAAATAAAACCCCTGAACCATATCTGCGTTACTGGAAATCGCAACCAAGGCTTCTTTTTCAGTCTCAACCCCCTCAATAACCACCAAACTTCCGGTCTCATGAATGAGCGAGACAATGCCAGTCAGAATCCTTTCCACTTTCATTGAGTGGCCTGCTTTTTTTACTAAGCTACGGTCAATCTTGACAATATCAGGCTGTAAATCCCAAATACGGTCAAAATTAGAGTGACCAGCACCAAAATCATCAATCGCAATCAAACAGCCCATTTGACGAAAATGCGTAATCAACTCCCGTAAGTAATCGCGGTTATCAATTTCACTTTCTAAAATTTCAATCACAATGCGCCTTGATGGTAAGTCACTCTCGCGCATCAGCGTTTGCATAAATCCAATATCGGGACGTTCCGAAATTAAACATTGGGAATTAAGATTTAAAAATAACCAAGCATCATTGGCGGGGTGTTGAGAAAAATTACAGGCATGTAATAGACGACAGGTCCTATCAAGAATCAGCTGTTGATCGGATGCCGTGTTTTTTCTCATCAATTCTTGTGGTGTCACGGGGTTCCCAGAGACATCCGCGGCACGAACCAGTCCTTCGTATCCCACAGCTTTTCGATGAGCTATGCTAAAGATTGGCTGAAAAACTGACCTCAGGCAGAGAGACTCATAAGCCGCTTCATAATGATCCTCCTTGAATGACAATTCCGTCATACCTGTTTGTACCTTTCTTGTTTGTCTGTAATGGCGTTTAAGCATTACCGTAGCCTTAATCTTAATAGGTATAGTTTTCAATTACTACCATCATCAAACTCAACCATTAATTGGCCATCCTCACCCTTCCTCATACCCTCATGAAGCCAATCAAAAACCAAAATAGGATAACGACCGACATCCGCTAACAAAATAACCATAAAACAAAACAGCCACTTCATCACTGAAGTGGCTGTGACGTTCTATTACTATTTCATCAGAACTTATGCATTTTTTTGTGGCTCAAGTAAGTTAGCCGCCGCTAAAATATTCTGAGCTAATTGGCCTAATCTCATATTCTGGTTCATGGCTGAAGTTCGCATCAGACTATAGGCTTCGTTCTCGGTGCATTTACGTTGCTCCATAATGAGGCCTTTTGCTCTATCAATAATTTTCCTATCAGCCAAAGACGTTTTTAAATCTTTCAGCTGTTTCTGCATACTTTGTACTTGTTTAAACCGAGCCATTGCCGTTCGCAAGATGGCATGGATACGATTTTCATGAAAACCATCAACGATATAAGCACTCACCCCAGCCTCAATGGCTTCTTCAATCGCTTCATCACGGTCATCGTATGTAAATATCACGATGGGCAATGGAAAGCGTTCATTAATGATCTTAAATTTACTCAGAAGCTGACTATCGCTGGTATTCATAATAGCAATAATCAAATCGGGCTCAATAGTCCACTTCAGGTTAAGTAACTGTTGCAAATTGGTGGCTTCGAAAATCACTTTATAATCTGTATTTTCAAAGACTCTTTGCAGTGTATTCATAAATTCCGTAAATTCACTGATAACTACCGTGTTAATCGTATTCGTGACTGTATTCATAGCAGCATTGCTCATATCATTCTGGTGTGTTGTTTGGAGGCATATTGAATAATGATGCTGAAAATCTTCAGCACTTCATCAATTGCCCGCGTAGAGAGAGTAAAATATTCATGACTATCCAACTTCAACTGACCTCGTTGAAGCACGTGTTTATCGACCATTTCTAGCAAAGCATCTATTTGCTGGCGAATGGCGGTTGAGGATGTTTCCAAGGAAGAAGTCAAGTCAGTGTTGTTTATTAATTTAACTTCAGACAGTAATCGTTCAGATGTGGTTTTGACTGAAATACGTAAAAACTCAAGCAAGATTCGGTCAGCAGCCAAGCACGTACCTCGAGCACAAACACCTGATCCGATTGCTCTTGTGTAGCCGAGAGTCTCTGCAACTCGTAAAGTATCAATACAAATTTCGGAAACCCGTGTACATGAGTCGAGCATCAATCGATGTAAATCGTATGCTCTCATGACCTCATCCAGCAGCATGAGCTGACCATCGATCATCAGACTATGCTGTCTGACAATATTCTGTGGCGTCAGATCCCTAGCCAAAGCGTGCTGTTTAAGCCTTGGCCAATGCTCTATGAAAGATTGCCATTGAGGAAAATCTGATAGTGATTGACTCATATCACTACCAATCAGATTGTCGATATCATTCTGTAACTGAATCATTTGTGGCAATAATTTCTCATTCCCACTGACTACCGCATTGCTTGTGCCACGATGTTTTTGGCAATGTTCAACCACCAACCGTAAATGGTTGGTTAGTAATATGCCTCGTTTAACTCGCTGTCTGAGCTGATAACGCTCAGACAGCAGTTTATAAACGATAAAAAGCATGCCAGTGACAACTACGCCACCGATGATCAATGGATACATCTTTGTTCTCCAGTGAAATTAGCTAGAACGGTGTCATTCCCAGGTTGCGAGATAGCCTGCCATAATCCCTAAAGGCGAAATCATTACCATAAAAATCAACTTCACTACTTCTTTCACTACCATCATTAAGTCAACAAAATATCCCATGACATGCTCCTTGCATTAGTGGACTCAGGTAATAAATTGCATAAGGTGTGCCAACAAAATACTTATTCAAATACAGAAACTTAGAAATTTAAGTGGTACATAAACTGCTTCAAAATGGTGTTGTTGATAGGACTGATGAACAATTCTGGTGCAGATTAAACAGGCAAAAAAAAAGCCGGGCAGTGCCCGGCTCAATGAGGAGTATTTTTTAGAACTTTAGCTGTCCGTATAACCAGAATTTATCCGTATCCACCCCACCGAATTCTTTGTCGGCATTGTAGTCGGCATAAGAGATACCTAGCGTGTAATGTTCCATAAAGGTTTTTTGCAACATCACATCAAACTCATTACCCGCATCAAGGCTGCCTTTATCCGTTTCAAAATCATGGTACACCGCAATCAGTTTTGCACCTGCCACATTACCCACGATGGTGAAATAAGTATCAATAAGACCTGCGTTTGGCGTGGTTAAAAAGACATCAGCCCAGCCTTGAAAAGCATGGTTCGTCCCTAAAGGTGTTTTAAAACTATAGGTGCCATCACCCTCTTGCACTTCATAAGATAGCTTTGCTAACCAACCTTGATATTTACCACCGAGTTCGAATAAGTAGTAATCCTGAGGGTCCATTTTGCCATCGGCATAGTCATGTTGTGTTGCATACTCCGCTGTATAAATAGCTGCAAAATCTTCATTAACTGGTTTAGCACCAGATAATCTCACACCATAAGTTGCTGTTGAGTTGGCGTTATCTTTAGCCGCATCTTCATAATCCAGCAAATAACTGTAGGCTTCTAATTTGCCAATGGATAAGCCTGAATATTGCACATTAAACAGGTGACTATTCATATCAATCACCCCATCATCTATCAAACCAGCCGTCAAATCATCGCCAAAGATGGTATTGACCTTGTTGATATAGGCATAACTCAATTTAAGATCTTTAATAGACGTATTACTTAGACTCACAGCATCAAAGGATTGATGATTTTGACGCCAAAGCACATTACCGATAAAGCGATGAAATGGTGCATCACGGTAAGTCAGCTCTTGTCGACCTAACTTCACCTCTGTATTAAAACCGTTATAACTCAGATAAGCCTGGTTGACTTCTGTGCCATTCGGATCGGCTATAACCGAGTACTTTTTGACTGCTGTTTGAGGGTACTCTTCATAATTGCCTGCCAAATCCGACACATCTTCGAGTTCAAGAAAGGCACCGAAGCCATGGAAATCACCTGTCTTGTAACCTAAAGTTGTACGTAACGTGACAGCATCGGCATCTTTTAAACTATTATCCTGCTCAACCGACTCATACCGTAAGCGGCCTGAAAAACTGACCTTGCCCCCGGTCAATGCTTCGTAAAAGCTGTCATTTGCCACGACTGTAGCTGGTAGCAAAGCGATACTCGTCAGTCCTGTGCTCAGTAACGACATCACGCTTAGCTTTTTTAGTTTTGGCATTCTTTTTTTCCTCTGCAAATTAAGCCACTATTGATAAATAACTGGCTTTAAAATCAACCATGTAACGACTTCACCTCAGCTGCTTCATTGCAGACAGACAGTATTCTAAATAAGGTAGTACTCACCATTAGCGCGCTAATAATTGTTTTAACTCAGGCACACAAGACCCACAATTTGTGCCGGCTTTCAGTTTTTTACCAATCTCATCCACAGAATTAACATGACCGGAATGAATAGCTTCATTGATGGTATTCTGACCGACACCAAAACATGAGCAAACAATTTGTCCTGCATCTTTTTGTCCCTGGCTGGGTTGGCCGACCAGCAAACTGTATCTGTCAGCATCCGACAGACTGCTTAAACTAAATAACTGGGATAACCAGGAACGCGCAGGCAAATCATGACTTGGCGCGATGAAAACAACGCCTTCCAGCCTGTTACGTTTAATTTGTCCAGCTCGATAACGTCCCGCTTTGGCATCAATAAAATCAAGCCATTCGCCCTCTTCCCCTAAGTGTCGTTGTGCCCATTTAGCCGGCTCATCTAATGCATGCTGACCAGCAATCTCATAACGCCAGAATTCAGCACCACGCACTTTCACCCAGTAGTTGGCATCTTTGACCGTGATGGGGTGCCGCGACAAAATAAAGCCATGCCAAACAGGTTTATAGGCGCGTATGCTGACAGGGGTATGTTTCGACTCAGGCTGACCAGAGATAGGGTCATAAACAGCAGCAACTAACGCATCAACCCGTGCCATTGAAGCGTACTGATCACTCCAATGGATGGGGACAAAAATACTGCCCGGCCGTTGCTCATCGGTTACCACAACCCGGACTATCATCTCCCCCCAACGACTCTTTATTTCTGCCAGTGAACCATCCACTAGATGGAAATTCGCTGCATCCAGCGGATGAACCTGAACCATCGGCTCCGGAATATGGGCGTTCAATCTGACGGCTCTACCTGTCCGTGTCATGGTATGCCATTGATCACGAATACGACCCGTATTTAAAACTAAGGGATATTCATCTGATACCTGATGATAAGGCAGCTTAGGTTCAACACTGATCATTCTGGCTTTGCCTGAAGGGGTAAAAAACTGCTTATCGCTAAATAATCTGGCAGTGCCGTTATCAGCTTTATTGATGACTGGCCACTGTATGGGAATCAGATTGTCGTAGCCCTCATCACTTATATCGGCTAGTCCGGCAATGTTAAAGTCACGGCTACCTTCATTTTCAAAAGCCGAGAGTTGTGCATGTTCTCTAAATACATCTGCTGGCTTCTCAAATGGAAAGGCGGCTTCAAATCCCATTTTTCTCGCGACCTGAGTAATAATCCACCAGTCAGGTTTCGCTTCCCCCGGCAAGGGTAAGAATGAGCGCTGACGGCTAATTCGTCTTTCTGAATTGGTTACCATACCGTCTTTCTCACCCCAGGCAGCGGCGGGTAACAAAATATCGGCTAACGCTGTTGTATCGGTATTCTCCTCACATTCAGACACCACCACCAATTCACATTTTTTCAATGCGTCTTTGACCTTATCGGCATCAGGCAGACTCACAACGGGATTCGTCGCCATAATCCAGATAGCTTTGATTTTGCCACTGGCAATCTGCTCAAACATATCAATGGCTTTGGCGCCATTTTCTTTGGCTAAATTATCTGCTTTCCAAAAGCGTGCCACACGATCATGATGTTCAGGATTAGTAATTTCCATATGCGCGGCTAACTGATTACTTAAGCCGCCCACTTCTCGTCCGCCCATAGCATTGGGCTGACCTGTAAACGAAAACGGCCCCATGCCTGGCTGACCAATACGCCCAGAGGCAAGATGACAATTGATAATACTGTTACATTTGTCAGTTCCTGTCGTCGACTGATTGATCCCCTGAGAATACACTGTCACGACTTTTTCGGTTGAGGCAAACAACTGATAAAACTTAACGATATCCTGCTCTTGTAACTCTGTGACAGCGGCCACTTGAGGAATGGAGCCAGCGGATGCTTTTGCTACTGACGTTGCCGAGGCAAACCCTTCGGTGTGCGCTTCAAGAAACTCAAGATCCAGGTAATCTTCTTTTTTTAGATAGTGCAACAAACCATTAAACAATGTGGCATCAGAGCCTGGCCGCAACGGCAAATGTAAATCAGCAATATCACAAGTGGCTGTTTTGCGAGGGTCAATCACCACAACTTTCATTTCTGGGCGATCTTCTTTCGCTTGCTTCAACCGCTGATAAATCACAGGATGACACCAGGCTAAGTTAGAACCAGTCAACACGACAAGATCAGCTAATTCAATATCTTCATAACTACAGGGCACTGTGTCACTGCCAAAGGCTCGCTTGTAAGCCGCCACCGCTGATGACATACACAGCCGTGAATTGGTGTCGATGTTCGCGCCACCAATAAACCCTTTCATCAATTTATTCGCCGTATAGTAATCTTCTGTTAACACTTGGCCCGACACATAAAACGCCACAGACTCTGGACCGTGTTTAGCAATGATCTCACTAAAGCCTCTAGCCACTGATGTTATGGCTTGCTCCCACGAAACTCGCTTGCCATCAACTTTGGGGTGTAGCAAACGGTTACCCAAATCGAGAGTGTCGCCTAGAGCCGATCCCTTAGAACATAAACGGCCTAAATTGGCAGGATGTTCTGCATCACCTTCAATTTGTACTGTGCCAGTTTCAAGTGGGGTTGCTAAAACACCACACCCCACACCGCAGTAAGGACAAGTCGTCTTTGTTGTCGTTTGTTGTTCAGCCAAAATTAGAGACTCTTTATCAGATTACAGAGAAATAAAAACCGTACCGTTTTCAATTTTTGTCTCAAATGTGCGGGTACAGCCTTCATCAGGACCAGTAGCTTCGCCACTATTCATATCAATAACCCAGTTATGCAAAGGACAGGCCACACGGTTATCGTAAACAATCCCCTGAGATAACGGCCCTTTTTTATGGGGGCACTGATCAAATAAGGCAAATATCTGATCACCTGAGGTGCGAAATACCGCCACATCACCCTCGGCTGTCACGAGTACACGTGATCCTTTTTTCGGAATATCGACCAAGGGGCCAACTTCAGTCCAGCTCATAGTTACCTCTACACTACTTGTTTAATCGGGATATAGTTATCTTTGTATTTGGCAGCGTGCTCAGCCCAAGGATCGACCTGTGCATTCTTTTGTGATTCATGGAAACGCTCAGCCAACCGCTTACGATTCACTTCATCGTCCACCACCGCTGAAGTCACATGTTTCAAACCAACACGCTCAATCCAAGGTGCGGTACGTTCTAAATAGTGAGCTTCTTCACGATATAACTGCATAAAGGCCGCGCAATATTCCAAGGCTTCTTCTTCGGTGGCAACTTTGGTGAGAAAGTCTGTTGCTCGGACTTTAATCCCACCGTTACCACCAACATGAAGTTCGTAGCCAGAATCAACACAGACAATACCGAAGTCTTTGATAGTTGCTTCTGCACAGTTACGTGGACAGCCAGATACGGCAATCTTGAATTTATGAGGTGTCCAGCTTCCCCATGTCATTTTTTCAGCTTTAATACCCAGGCCGGTAGAATCTTGCGTGCCGAAACGACACCATTCTGATCCAACACAGGTTTTGACTGTCCGCAGGGACTTACCGTAGGCATGACCAGAAACAAAACCAGCATCACTCAGATCTGCCCACATTTTGGGTAAGTCTTCTTTCTTTATACCGAGAAGATCGATTCGTTGACCACCAGTTATTTTGACTGTGGGTACATTGTATTTTTCGGAAATATCTGCAATTGCACGCAACTCTCTTGGATTGGTTACCCCACCCCAAATTCTGGGTACTACCGAATAGGTGCCGTCTTTCTGAATATTGGCATGCACACGTTCATTAATGAAACGTGACTGAGGATCATCCTGATACTCATTTGGCCAGCTACTTAACATGTAGTAGTTCAAGGCAGGACGACAGGAGTGGCAGCCATCTTCTGTTTTCCACTCAAGTGCAGACATCAAATCTGGAATGTTTTTCAGTGATTTTTCAATAATCGCGGCTTTGACTTCAGCATGCGACAAATCCGTGCAGCCACACATTGGCTTCTTGCTGGGTGTGTCATTAAAGTCACTGCCCAGAGTAGATGCCAGTAACTGTTCAACTAAACCTGTACATGATCCACAAGACGCTGATGCTTTGGTATGGGCTTTAACTTCATCCAAAGTAAACAAGCCATGTTTTGAAATCGCCTGCACAATGTCACCTTTACAGACGCCATTACAGCCACAAATTTCAGCATCATCAGGCAAACCATCAACCGAGTTAGACGGGCCATGCCCAGAATCACCCAGATGATGTTGTCCAAACAACATATTTTCACGAATATCTGAAATATCTGTGCCATCACGCATCAATTGGAAGTACCAGGCCCCATCTACTGTATCGCCATAAAGTACGGCACCAACCAATTGGTTATCTTTTATTACCAGCTTTTTATAAACCTTTCTGGCTGCATCTTTAAATACCAAATCTTCAGTATCATCATCACCAAGAAAGTCACCCGCAGAAAACAGATCGATCCCCGTCACTTTTAATTTTGTTGAGGTCACCGAACTGATATAACGTGCAATCCCCATTTGGGCCAAATGATTTGAACACACCTTGGCTTGCTCAAATAAAGGCGCTACCAAACCAAAGGTTTGGCTTCGATGTTGAACACACTCACCTACGGCATAAATTCTTGGATCAAAGGTCTGCATGGTGTCATCTACCACAATGCCACGGTCACAATGAATATCGGCTGAGCTGGCTAGTTCGATGTTTGGTCGGATACCCACGGCCATCACAACCAGGTCTGCGTCAATTTCAGAGCCATCTTTAAAGCGAAGTTTTTCGACACGGTCACGACCAATGATGGCTTCAGTTTGATGTTCCATCAAAAACGTCAGCCCTTTGCCCCTAAGCTCTTCCAGCATTAGATCAGAAGCAGGTTTATCCAGCTGCTGATTCATTAACACATCACTAATATGAACAACGCTGACATCCATACCTTGAATCATTAGCCCATTGGCTGCTTCCAGACCCAATAAGCCGCCACCGATGACCACGGCTTTTTTATGGATTTTAGCCGTTTCCAACATCGTATCGACATCGGCAATATCACGGAAACTGATCACCCCCTCTAAATCAGAGCCCGGAATAGGCAACATAAATGGGCGTGAACCTGTGGCTAACAAAAGACGATCATAGTTTTCAGTGCTACCATCATCAGCTGTCACGACTCGATTTAAACGATCAATTGTGGTCACTTTTTTACCAGATAACAGTTTGATGTTGTTATCTTCATACCACTGCAGATCATTAATCATGATCTCATCAATCGTTTTTTCACCTGCCAACACAGGTGAAAGCATAATGCGGTTGTAATTACCGTAAGGTTCTTCACCGAAAACAGTAATGTCATATTTATCAGGTGCGAGTTTGAGCAACTCTTCCAGTGTTCGCACCCCAGCCATACCATTACCAATTAGGACTAACTTCTCTCTCATGGATCTCTCCGTCAATCATTGTCTGCATACTTTGGCAAACACTGTGCCAAAAAACTAAACCATTGATTTACATGAAAGACTTTAAAAACACCCTTTTTAATAAGTAGTTTGGATACTTATTTTTGCACCAATATGAAATAACTTGCACCATTTGAGTTCAGAGCAAAAAAAAAGCCCTTCAGTGAAGGGCTTTTTTGGGAATTAATGGTGTTAATTTATGGCTGCATATTCCAGATATGAGACTGAATGACCCATTCACCCTCTTCTGTTTTAGCCAGAACTAATGATAGAACACCGCCGAAGCTAATCTTTTCACCTTCAGCATTTTTACCATCAGCTTGCCAATAGCCTATTTGTGTTATTTGATTATCCGACACATAGATACTATCCGTATCAATACGATGATTTGTGACGCCATTATCGACAAAGCTCTGGAATAACTGACCGATGGCATCTCTACCTTTTAATATAGCGCCATTACCCGGTGATAAGGTGGCATCATTTTTATACAACTGTGTCAGCGCATCTACATCGCCAGCATTAAATGCTTTATTCCATTGAGCATTTGCAAAATCAACTTGATTGTTTACAGATAGCTCCTCAGCTACCACTGGTAGTTGAATAGAAAACATACTGAATAAAAAAACTAAAAACTTCTTCATTACATACTCCTCATAGATATAAACGTATTACTAAACGGATAAACTTAATCAAAAATAGTTAAGTTTTGTTTTAACTTGCCCAGTACTCTCATTAAAGTTTCGCCTTCATCTTTATCGATCACCGACATTAGTTTGCCTAAACGCTGGTAATAATCAGGCATCACATCATCTAGCTGTTTCTGACCTTTTGACGTGAGTTTAATCTGCGTTTGTCGCTTATCTTTTTCATCAACAATTCGTTCTATCAACTTTTCTCGTGACAGACCATCAAGCAGGCCAGTCATGGTCGCACGACTGACACCCGCTTTTTCAGCGAGCTTAGATGGTGAAGAAACAAAGTTATCTTCACGCATCAATAGGATGAGGACCCACCACCGGCCTTGAAGTAGTTGATAGCGACTGAGAAATTCATCCAAACCAATAGAAAGCTCAGAAGCCACTCCTAACAGATGAAGAAACTGCATCACTGCATCAACATCCGCATTGGGGTAACGTGAAGCAAACTTTTCTAATATTGCCTTATCTGGCAAGTCTTTGACTTGAAGCATATCTCATTATAGTTAGCTCCCTAACTGAAAGTAAACCTTTATCTGAAATAAATTCAGCTTCGTTTAAGTTTGGGCCACTAATATGTGAACCGTACCTCAACGAAAGGAGCACAAAAATGAAAAACTTGAAAACAATTAGTTTAATCGGCGCAGCTACTATGATGATGCAAGTGGGTGTTGCTCACGCTGATATGGATGCTGATGATCTTCGTGAAATCAGAAAAATCTCTGAAGGTTTTGGACTTATCTCTTTAGAAGAAGCCCAAGCAAAAGCCCTTGAAGCCAAACCAGGGATTGTTGAAGATGCTGACCTGGAAGATCGTGCCTTTGATAAAGGTTGGGATTATGAATTTGAAATCGTCGACGCCGATGGTGGCGAATGGGAAGTATTAATCGACGCCAAAACCGGTGAAGTTCGTAAAACAACTCAAGACTGGTTCTAAGCCGAAACTGAGGACTGCAGGTGGATATCCACCTGCAGTCCTCCCCATTTCTGGGATTCAGAAAAGTGCATTGTCCCTTCATAACTCTCGACAATATCAAACACTATCGCCAACCCCAAGCCACTACCAGGCGTCGCCTCATCTGCCCTAAAACCACGTTGAGTCAGTGCTGATAAATCATCACCATGACATCCAGGACCGTCATCTTTGACACAGATATAGATACCATCATCTCTATAAATCTCAAGTTCTATTCTGCTTTCACACCATTTGCAGGCATTATCAAGAATATTACCCAATAGCTCTAGCAAGTCTTCCCTGTCACCATGAAAGCGCAGTTGTTTATCCACTCGCCAGCTGATATTTAATTCTTTATCTTGATAGATACGTTTCAATGTATCGACAAGGTTGGTCACCATTTCATTTATATCGACACCTTTACCGGGCAACGTCATACCGGAAACACGAGCACGCTTTAACTCGCGGTCGATAATTTGTTTAATTTCATTTGTCTGCGAATAGATTGCCTGCTTGCCTTCAGAATTATGTTGCATCGCTTCTGTATCAGCAATCTGATTCAATAATGTTAATTGCGTTTTTAAACGATGTGCGAGATTACCAAGTGATTGCCTCGATCGACGGGTCTTAACCACCATACTGGACATCAAACGGTTTAACTCAAACAGCAAAGGTCGAATTTCATCCGGTGCATGTTCATCAATTTTTTCAATCTCACCCTGTCCCAGTAGTTTTAATTCTTGCTTGGCTTTATTGAGAGGTTTCAGAGCAAGCCTAACGATCCAGAATTGAAAAGCTAATAAAGCTAAAACGCCAAGCAGAGATAACACCGTAAAGGTCCACTGAAAATGAGACTTATCCTCCAACATCCAAGCAATATCTTCTGCCACTGTAATGGTGATCTGTTTACCTTGCTTTAGATAGCCAGCAGAAACGGCCATTAATGGTTGTTCACCAGGGCCTTGAAGGTAAAGTGTCGCTTTGGAGCCGATACTTAGAGCAGGTGTAGTGAGATCAAAGTCCCATAAAGATCGTGAAAAAATCTGATGGTCGATGGACTGTATAGAAAAATATAAACCAGAAAAGGCTCGTTGATAGCTGCTGCTCAAACGTCTGCTATCTAAGACGATTTCACCATCAGATTGAATATGAATATGTGCGAGTACGGTTTCCGTCTCTTCTTGTAAACGCGTAATAACCTGTTTTTCAATCAAGCGGTCTATGGTGAAGGTCAGCCATAGCCACTGACCTAATAACAATGCTGCTAAAAAAACAGCCAAGCCAATGGAGAGACGGCTACGGACTGATCGCATCAGTCTTGCTGACCAAAAATATACCCCTGACCACGACGAGTGATTATCCAATCTGCCCCGATCTTTTGCCGTAATCGATTAACATACACTTCCATCACATTACTATCTTTATCGCTATCTAATTGATAGACATGTTCTGTGAGGGTTGTTTTGGAAAGTAACTGCTTTGGATGCAACATAAAGTAACGTAACAGTTTAAATTCAGTACCTGTCAGGCTGTGTTTGTTACCATTTTTTACTATGACAGCTTGCTCAGCCTCATCCAAAGATAAATCCCCATAGCTCAAGGCACCTGGATTGTGTCCCGTACATCGACGTAAAACGGCATTGATTCGAACAATCAACTCTTCTGTCTGAAACGGTTTGGCGAGGTAATCATCGGCGCCTGCTTTAAAGCCTAAGACTTTATCTTCCCATGCATCTCGTGCGGTGAGAATAATCACCGGGACTGAATTAGCCTGACTTCGCCAGTTTTCGAGTACTTCCAGGCCGGACTTTCCAGGCAAGCCCAAGTCCAGAACGATCAGGTCATAAGGTTCGATTTGTCCCATGGCTTCGCCATCAATACCGTCCGTCGACAAATCCGTAGCAAAGCCTGCTTTGTTGAGAGAGTCTTGAAGATTGGGCCCCAATGAAGGGTCATCCTCTACTAATAACAGGCGCATTAATCATCCTCATTTTCCAGATCAACGAATTCACCTGTCTGCGCATCCAGCTCCAGTTCCCAAACCTGACCATCTTTGTCGAGAATTTCTAATTCATAGACATAACGCTCATTTTCTTTTTCCAAATCCGTTTCAATGACTTGGCCTGGCTTTATCATGGCCGCCTTTGTCAGTATTTCCTGGAGTGGCATGATTTTACCTTCTTTCAATAATTGTCTGGCCACAGTGGCGCTTTCTTCTGCCCGCACAGTCGAAAGGCTTAGCATAGCTATAAGCATCAGACATGAACACAGTGACAATGTCAGGAAGGATCTCATCGTATACATCGCTTTTTTACTTGGTTTATCAGTAAAGAATATAGCGATTCAAACTTAAATCAAACTGAATAAACCCGGATTATTGTGTAGTAAAAATTCGAATGACCTCACCATTTTTCAACAAGACGTGGGTACTGCCATCACTGACGGTCTTAAACATCCACTTTTCAAAATTATCCTGGAGTCTTTCACCATCTTTACCTACTTCTAATGCAGGTCTAACCGATTTTACAACATTACTGGGTTGCCAGGTTTGACCACACATCAGTTTGATTTCATCAATATTCATACCTATTTCAATGGCGCTTTTACCACAGGAGTAACTATCCAGATACTCACTGCTACCGGCATGAGAAACACCCGAAAAACCAAGGCCTAAGGCGGCTAAACTGAACCAAAATAAACGCATTTTCTCTCTCCACTCATGTTTATTTTCGGGACAATACCATGAAATAACAGGAAAATCTTGCTACTGTTTATAATCTGATTTAACTGTCCCCAACGATATGCAGGAAATGCATATGTTTTTCGTACTGTATCAGAATGTCATCAATCACTTGCTCTTGATTGTATCCATATAAATCATAATGCTGACTACCCTCAGCCAGGTATACCTCTCCACGGTAATAGCGCTTAGTCTCATCGTCATCATCTTCCAATGCATCCAAAGCAAAACTAGGCATTAAATGTCTGACGCTGTGAACACCATAGACAAAATCTCTTTCACCGCCATACGATACAACTAACTCAATAGAGTCTTTTTTACTGACAATATCAGCATCCACACCCGTTGTTTTTAACTCAGCTGATACTTTTTTCAAAGCAGGCTTCACAACTTCAAGCAGAAAAGTTTGCATAGCTGCTTTGTCAGGATATTCACTCAAGTTCTTCAGGCGTTGCTTCCAACTCACTTGTCTGCCTGTGCTAACAGGTGTTTGGGGAACACCAATAATAAGGCGTTTTATGCCTTCCATTCTGAGTCCCTTCATCAAACCAAAGCACATCAGCAACATGATGACGACAAAGGGTAACGCGCCAGCAATCGAAGCTGTTTGCAATGCTTTTAAACCACCAGCTAACAACAATGCTGCAGCAACACAGCCTTCAGTTAAGGCCCAGAAAATACGCTGCCAAACCGGAGGTTTCGGATGACCATTGGATGTGATCATATCAATCACCAAAGAGCCCGAATCCGAAGAGGTGACAAAAAACGTAACAACCAATATCGTCGCTAAGCCAGCCGAGATCATACTAAAAGGCATTTGTTCGAACATGGCATAAATGGCAATGGCATTATTCTCACTTACAGCATTAGATATAACACCAGACAGCTCCCCTAATTCCATATTGATCGCTGTTCCGCCAAAGAAAGTCATCCACATAAAGGTGAAGCCTACCGGCACAAATAACACACCTAAAATGAACTGACGAATGGTTCTGCCTCTTGAAACTCGTGCGATAAACATACCGACAAAAGGTGACCAAGCAATCCACCAGCCCCAATAGAATAATGTCCAGCCACCGATCCAACCGTTAGGATCATAGGCATATAAATTGAAAGTTTTATTCACCACTTCACTGAGATAATTACCGGTATTTTGCACAAACGTTTGTAGTAAAAAGAGCGTTGGTCCAGCAAATAGAACAAACAACATCAGTAGAATAGCCAAGCCCAGATTTAGCTCTGATAAACGTTTGATACCCGAGTCTAAACCAGCAATAACTGAAATCGTGGCGAGTACGGTGATGGCAGCAATCAGGCCTATTTGCAGCGAGACAGATTCAGCTGGTAAATCGAACATATAGGTGAGACCAGCATTGACCTGTAACACGCCCAATCCCAGTGAGGTTGCGACACCAAACATGGTGCCCAGTACAGCAAAGATATCAACGGCGTGACCTATCGGTCCGTAAATGCGCTCGCCGATTAGAGGGTAAAGCGATGAACGAATGGTCAATGGCAGGTTATGTCTAAATCCAAAGTAAGCTAAAGATAAACCCACGACGGCATAGATTGCCCAGGCATGCAGTCCCCAGTGAAAGAAGGTAATTGACATGGCTTCACGTGCTGCCGCAATATCACCGCCTTCACCTACGGGTGGGGCTGAAAAATGCATAATGGGCTCTGCAACACCGAAGAAGAGTAAGCCTATCCCCATACCAGCGCTAAATAACATGGCGAACCATGACAAATAGCCATAATCAGGCTCAGAATGATCAGGACCAAGCTTAATGGCGCCATATGAAGTCATAGCCAGACCAATACTGAACACTAGAAAAAAACCGACAGCCAATAAATAGAACCAACCAAAAGTATCGACTATCCAGCTTTGAGTATCTTTAAATACGACTGATGCTGTATCAGAAAAGAAAGCAGCAAAAATAACAAAAGCGATAATTAAAATGGCCGAACCAAAAAATACGGGAGGATTGATTTCTGCTTTGCGAGGTTTTTTATTATCTATCGTCTGCTCGGTCATTACGGACTCTCTCTATGATTATTATTGTAAGTACGAATATTCAGCACCTAGAAGTAGTAGCCAAAATTGATATTAAAACGTGTCTGCCAGTCATCATTCTGATTAGCACCGAGACGATCACCAAATGGGTCATCCCCCCCGATAAATTCATTACCGTTCGAGGCGCTTAGATCTGTGTAGATGTACCAATTACCACTCGCCCAAGCTGCACCAACTGTTGCTAAGGCACTATCGTTAAAATCATGCTCTTGTTTGAGAAGGACACTGTACTCGACGTAAGGCATGACATAGTCCAACCAAGGCAGTTGGTCAGTATCGTAACGATAACTTAGAGAGATAGCTGGTAACCAGGCTTCAGCCGCTGCAGTACTGGGGAAGTCATAAGCGCCCATTTGAACTAACTTGCTGGTACCTAATGGTTGATTACGATCGACATCAAACCGGTAATAAGTCAGTTGTGTAGCCAATGTGAATGCTTGCCATTTATTCAACATATGGCCGGATAATGCATAATGATGCCCATCATCCTGCGAGCCTCGGCTTTTTAACTGTGAATATTGAAGAGAGAAGCCTAAATCAGTCCCTACTTCGCCATGTTGAAAATGTCTTATGCCACGCAGGTTAAATTGATTTCGTTCCTCGTAACCATCACCCGATTCATTCACCACATCATAAGAATAACGAGCACTCTGATGAGAGGACCCGGTATATGAACCTTCATCTGAGACGTAATAGGCGACATCCCAATCCCAGTTATCTGTTGATTGATGATATTTGACACCCAAATCCATGTCATCGGACAAACCAAGATAGTAGTGTTGATCAAAAAACCAACTTTGTGAGATGCCGTATGGGCCTGGCCCGAATGGCACTCTATTTACCCCAACTTGTATTTGCCGATTCTCGTCAAATTGGTATCCCAACCATCCTGTATGAAGAAAGTTATACCCGTTGTACCAGCGGTATTCTAGCTTACCGAGATATGGTCCATTTTCATAATCCAAATTGATACGAAAAGTATCCAAGGCGAAATTACCGCCATCATCAAAAGAACGCGAGGCACCTCCTGTTTCGGGGTAATCACCGACAGCATAATTTGCTCTGATAGCACCGCCCACTTTGAGATGACCAAAACGAATTTTATTGTCAGGTTCTAATGTTGGTTCAGCTCGGGAGAGTTCTTCCAGTTTCGCATTAGAAAGTTGTTTTTCTTGTTCTGCTTTTGCAAGAGCCGCCTGTGTTGATTGTAACTCTGCCTGAAGCGCTTTCAGTCGAGATTGTAACTGCTCGACCGTCTGTTCCTCAGCAGTAACTGACTGCATTGGTAACGCTGCCATAGACGCCACAATGCATTGACTAAAGATCATGCTCCTCGTGGACAAGCTGGCCCTTATTTTCATCATTTATTTTTCCGAGTTGACTGCGGGTATTTGCATGAAATGTTATTCACCAGAGTGAATATGGAGATACTTTTGTTTTCTAAAACTCTTTTTACCCTAACAATTTGAGACATTGACTTCAAATTGTCAAAACAGGATTTTTGCCACAACAGGCAAATGATCAGATGCTTTCTTAGCTAGCATTGTTCGATGAACACTCAAGGAAAGTAGGTGTTTACGTGGATGTACCCAGATACGATCTAATGCAAATACGGGGAAAAAACTGGGGAAACTTTTTTTGGATGGTGTGGTATCAAAATAGGCTTTTAAGCGACGTAATGTCCCTCCCCATAAGAACCATTCGTTTAAATCGCCCATCAATACCGCTGTATCGACCTCATGTTCAGCAAGGCGACTCAAGAGTTTTTCAACCTGAAACTGACGTTCTTTTGGTTTTAAACCAAAATGTGTCGTCATTATCACAAGCTGATGTTGCTCGATTTCCAGCCTGAGTTGAATTGCCCCTCTGGGCTCATGGGGTTCAAGACTTAAGTCAATCAGCTCATGAGACGTTAATGGAAATTTACTTAAAACGGCATTGCCATAGTGTCGACTCTCCCGAAACATGGTTGGGCCTGCAATGCCAATCATGCCGGTCTGCTGAGCAAGAAAATCAAGCAGATCGATATCATTGACCATATGATGTTCGACTTCTTGCAAAGCAATGATGTCGGCATCCATTTCACGTATCACGTCAACAATTCTGAACGGGTCGAAATGTCCGTCAGTTCCGATGCAGGCGTGAATATTGTAGGTTGCTAAGGTAATCTCCATTCAGTGTTTTATTTGTCTTCTTTTCGGTTAATCAGACGTTTTAATCCATACATAATGCTGCCAACGGCAATCACTACAGCAATGAAAATTCCAATCTGAGTGGGGTCTGGGTTTTGGATAGTTCGCATCAAAGAATCAGCAAAAACGGTGATGCCTAAAATACCGGGCAGCATACCGATGACTGTTCCTAAAATAAAATCGCGGGTTTTAATATGTGAGCCACCTGCCACCATGTTGATGACCGTAAACGGAGCCACGGGAATAATTCTGACAGTAATGATAGCTAAAACGCCATGCTTAGCTAAACGACGACTTAGTTTGTTTATACTGGAACCAGCAAGTTTCTGAATGGTATTTCGTCCCAGGTAATGACCAACGGCATAGCCCATCAAACCACTCACTAATGAACCAATGATTGAATACACACTTCCCCATAGCGGCCCAAAAGTCAGTGCCGTCGTAATTATCAATAGTGTTACAGGAAAAGCAATCAGTCCGGCTACGGCAAAAATACCCACAACAATCAGTGGTGTTAATGGATGTGATTTTATGCCCTCTGCTGCATGTTGCAGCGTCTCGGGATTTAACCATTCACTCAGTGGTGTCCACCGCCAGATGGCGGTCATGATGAGCACAACAGCCAACACGGCCACAATTTTCCACCATTGTTTTTTGGCGGATGTTGGCTCATCAACAGGGATAAACATTTTGGTCAACTCTTCAGAATCGATTGGTCTTTCAGGATCCACCACCGCAGATGTCGGTAACATCTGGTTAGCATAATCGGATACACGGCAGTCAAGTTCACGCAGTGTATGTGCGTCATCCTGGCCAGCATCAATTAAACGAATCAAAGAGGTTTCCTGAGAAAGATTTTGTCTAAGTTGGTCTTCTGTTATGCCAAAGTGTTCACTCAGTAAACGCTCTCGAAAACGGCTGATAGTCGCTTTATTCTCTTCTGTATCGGCTTCGATAACGAGATCACATTCGCTATCAAGCCCCATAGAGCGGTTACTCAGATTGGCAGACCCCACTCTCATAAGTCGATCATCTATCACTGTGATTTTGCCATGCACACTGATGTAAGAGTCACCCAGTTCATCGCGATGTGGGTAACAAATTCTCAGGCGATTATGTGTATCTGCTTCTTTCAGCTTACAAGCCACACGAAAACGCAAAACATCCATGGTAGCCTGTTCCAGCCAGCCGCCCGTCATCAATGGAAGAACTAAAACAATATCGGGACCATTTCGTTCTTGAAGTCGCTCAGCTAGTAAATCTGCGATCTTCCAGGACGTAAAATACTGATTCTCCATGTAGATCAAGTTTTCAGCCGCTTTTAAGCTGTCCATATACAGCTGCTCTACCTCACGAACCTCTTTTTGTTCGTGATATTCAGGTATGGTTCGACTGATGGCCACCTCAATATTTTCAAACCACGGCTCAATATAATCCGGCCAGGCAGTCCCTGTTCTTTGTGGCGGTTTTTGCAGCTGTTCTCCCGTGGCTTTAAGCCAGCGTTCTCTAGCCAGGTCGCCCAAAGCGGCTGCCGCCTCACCCTGAACCAGCATTTGCACATCATGAAAAGGAGGATATCGATGCCCATCAGGATCGGTACGTCTGGCATCATCCGCTTTATGTGCAGAGCTATCCCAACGGCTTTTGCCAATATCAAAGCCACCTGAGAAGGCAATATCATCATCGATAACCACCACTTTCTGATGTTGCGATGCCCCTAAAGGACATTCTCCATCTAACTTGAAATGCAGTCTTTTTTGAGACTTCCAAGCAGGCTTATACATGGGTAACCATTCACGTTCCATGGTATAAACCATCGCCCAATCCCAATTGAGAATATAGATATCAAGATCTGGATTGCGGTTGAGCACTTCACTGATAAATGCGCCCAGCTCTGCTGGCAAATCACTAGTTTGCTCATCATTTCTGATAAGCTGCATACGGCTGTCGATATCCCAGGAAAGTATGTAGACGGTATGTTTCGCTTGCTGGATCGCGGCATGCAATGCACCAAAATAATTCTCCCCATCAATTAACACTGCAACTTGTTTTGCCTGCTTTTTTTGCCAACAATTGCTGCCTTCATTCAATATGGGTGCTTTGGTCACACTTCATTCCTAATCTTGGGGTGAAAATAGTGCCACTGAGAATAACATATCAATCACACCACCCTTCTATACATCGATTAACATCCTCTTATTAAATGATCATTTTTTAGCCAACACAAAGTCCATCGCCATTCTCCCGGCTTATGGCTTATCGCTGGATATAGCAACATTAACAAGGTGTCATAGACTAATGATCTCAGCATTAAACTGCTCAGACCAAGATGATAGAAATAGCTATTGATGCCCCGGTCAATGCAAGGTATGTTTGACTCATAACTATAAAAAAACATGTTGATTTGAGGGGAGAGCAGTCTTGATAAAGCGTATTAACAGTTCTGAATTACGCATTGGTATGTATATTCAGAAGCTTGGTGGTTCCTGGATCCAGCACCCGTTCATTCGCAGCAGCTTTCTTATTACTGACCCCAATGACATTAAACGCATCCATGACGCCGGCATTAAAGAGCTTTGGATAGATACTGACAAGGGAGATAATACGTCCGCTCCAGCAACAGTTGAAAACACAGTCGAGCAAAAAGCATCGAAAGATGCAGTTGAAGAGAGCAAGTCAACTGAAACCAAACCGGTGCCTAGTTCTTCATCAATAGAGAATGAAATAGAGCGTGCAAGAAAACTGTGTCAGGATGCCAAACCCCAAATCATGTCCATGTTTAATGACATTCGCTTGGGCAAAGCCATTGATCCTCACACCACCCTTCCCTTAGTGGGCGAGATTGATTCTCTGGTTCAACGTAATTCAGCCGCCATCCTTAGTGTTGCCCGCTTAAAAACGCATGATGATTACACCTATATGCACTCTGTGGCGGTTTGTGCACTCATGCTTGCACTTGCCAATCAAATGGGTCTAGATAAAGAACAAACACGTCTTGCTGGCATCGGCGGGCTGATGCATGACTTAGGCAAAGCAGCCATGCCGCTCGATATATTAAACAAGTCCGGCAAACTCACTGATTCTGAATATGACGTGATGAAAAAGCACACCATCGTTGGCGCCAAAATTCTGCAAGATGGTGGAGCCGAAGCTGAAGTCATCGATATTGCTTTAAATCACCACGAAAAAATGAACGGTACCGGTTATCCAAACCGACTGCCTGCTGATGAAATCTCGGTTTTAGCCCGAATGGCGGCTATTTGTGACGTCTACGATGCCGTAACATCGGAGCGAGCCTATAAAAAACCATGGGAACCCGCCAATACCATACGAGAAATGTCGAAATGGGAAGGTCATTTTGATAAACAAATTTTTAATAGTTTTGTTAAATCTGTTGGGATTTATCCCATTGGTTCACTGGTTCGTCTCACCTCACAGCGCCTAGCTGTGGTGGTTGAACCAGGAACAGAGTCTTTACTCAAACCCAAAGTGAAAGTGTTCTTCTCAACGCGTTCAAACGCCCCCATTCCTATACAAGTGATCGATTTGGCAGCAAAAAGTTGTAAAGAGAGCATCGAAGGACCAGAAGAACCTGCTGATTGGAATTTCAAATCCTTAGAAAACTTATGGTTATAGTTTAATATGTGAATTAGACTAGCCATGTGCTCACAGGCAAGGTATATATGAGTGAAAGATATCTCATGAGCGATAATATAAATGAATAGATATTATGGCAGATAATACACAGCCCGCATTGCACAGACTCATCACCAAGCGCTACATGCTGGCTGTTGTGCTTATTGCCATACTGTCCAGTTTCGCTGCCTACACATTAAAATCTGCCATATCCGATGTCGATAATACGGCCTATGTCGTCAATATCTCAGGCAGTCAACGCATGTTGAGTCAACATATTGCACTCGACATCCATCGTTTATATCAACAACGCTTCATAACAAACTCAGAGCAAGACACCACCGAGGATGCCTTAACTCAGCATATAAACAAGATGGGTGAGGCTAATCAGCAACTTGCCTCAGGCCAACTGAAAAATAATAAAACACTCGAACAGTCAGCAGCTATCCGACACCTCTATTTTGGCGATATCAACCTGTATGACAGAGTCAAGCAATACCTGAATACAGCCACACAGCTTATCGATACTTATGACGAACAAACCTTTCAGACATTGATGAATCAAATCGACAATGTCTCCGAAAATTTACTCATTGATTTAGATAAGGCTGTCAATCAATATCAGTTCGAAGGTGATGAAAGGCTCCGTATCATCAAGAACCTGGAAGTTGGACTCTGGTTAATTACCCTACTCACCCTTGTCCTTGAAGTGATTTTTATCTTTAGACCGATGGCAAAAGAAGTCATCAAATCACGTGAAGCTGAACAGCGCCTGCTGAACAGTCTTGAAGAACAGGTCGAATTACGCACGTACAAACTGGAAGCAGCTAATAAAAAACTCAAAGATCTCGCCAGTAAAGATCCACTGACTAATCTAAATAATCGACTCACATTAGAGTTCGAAATAGAAGCCTTAATAAAAGGCTTTCATGCACACCAGTGTCCTTTTGGTATCGCGCTTATTGATATCGACTTTTTCAAAAAGATTAATGATGCCTATGGGCATTTAGCAGGGGATCATGTCTTAAAAGAGTTTGCAGAGATTTTACAATCCCAAGGGCGTGATAGCGACAAAGCTTATCGAGTAGGTGGTGAGGAGTTTGTCGTTATATTAAACCGGCTACCATCTGAAAGAGCACAAGAAATCATACAAGAGTTAATCAACCAAACCCGGTCACATCACTTTAACTTCGAAGGTCAACATATCAACGCCACAATCAGCGCAGGTCTATACCACACGGATCTGTTCCCCATTGCCAACACAAGAGATTTATTTTGTGTTATCGATAAAGCATTGTACGAATCGAAAGCCAATGGCAGAGACAAACTCACTCTAGCCGTGCCTATTTAGAATAACAGGCATAAAAAAAGCGCTTAAAAGCGCCTGATACTGATTTGTTTGTGTGAGCTTGAAAATGGAGGTGGGGTCTCAATCCAATTATTACTTGAAATGCGCAAAAATAAAGGCATTGAATAATTCATTTTTTTGAGTTGGCACTATAGTTGGCACCAAATAATAACTGCTTAGCGAATCAGGTTTACTCAGGTTTCATTATTTCTAAACATGCTCATATTGCGTTCAGAAAAACATCTATCATATTGATTGCCATAAGCTTTCCTGTTCACTTTTGCGCTCAATTTTGGCAATAAAAAACACTCGGTAAACATCGACTAAATCAAAGCTTAGCTTGCGTGCTTTCTAGCCACCAGCCAGTTTTATTTTCCGATAAGCCATTGGATCAATATTGAGCTTTTGTGCATGTCTCATGCTCGGATTAATTTTGACCTGTTGAGACGGATTTAGCCTCAATTACCTTGACCTGCACTAGACAGATTTAGCCGACAAATACGCGCGCGTGGGCTCTCTATCTATGTTTAGACGGATAATTACTTTTTTACCGTCAAGGTTATATTGAGTTAGCGTTTTTTACAGGCTAATTGACAGGGAATTTTCCTCGCGTAGTGACTACCATAAAACCTTGCTCGCGTGATGATGTCAGAAAAACCTTGTCAAAAAAACTAAGTATCAATTCAGAGTATTTTGATCTTGGCCTGTCGTTGGTAAAGAAACTACTATGCTTTCTAATTACCCCTTGCCCTAATCTTGACCTTTTACTGGGTTTAAAAGCATTTGAGGCCACTCGCATTTCCTGACCATAAAACATGCTTAAACAAACAATAAAAATGCATAGGTAGTGGTATATGTAGGTGTGGTGCAAAATCGACACCGCCACCCTTTTTGTAAGTGACTGATTTTATTGTGCCAATGGTGCATATTCGACACCGTCAAATTCATTTTTAAAATCGACGGTATCGTTTTTGCACCGTCAAACGCCTCGACGGTGTCGTTTTTGCACCGGTTAATCTGTTAATCATGGTTCTTTTTTTCCCATGTATTAGCTGGTGGTCGATCATTAAACGGTAACCATTCGAGCCGCCAGCCTCTTGTCCTGCTTCCTGTTCTACTGCTAAACCAAAACTCATTCTGACAAGATATAAAGCCTTTATCCTCAAGCTCTTTAAATGACCTGATAGCTGTTTTCTTTGAGCAAGGTATTTTCTCTGCTGCTTCTCTTACACCGTAGTCAACTAACCTGTCAGACTTCCAGTGTATTTGTAACAGCATCATTAATACTTTAGCTTGTGGTGATAGTGATAAGTACGTATCAGACTTTAGAAGATACGTACTCATCACCAATGCACCGCCTCGCTTATCAAAAGGCTGTTTAAAGCGATTTCGCCCCGCCATTAACTAGCCTGTTTTTCAGCATAGGAACGTTTCAGGAAAGCAAGAACGCCCGTTAATTGCTCAATGGGTAGCGTTGGTAAAATGTCTGGGTTTAAACCTATACCTGGCATTTTTAAAGCTAACTCTTGAGCCTGAATGACTAATCTTTGCCACACTACAAATTGATATGTATTATCGATCTGGCTCATATAGCAATGCCCTTTCCGTTAGTTTGGTCGCTGGTGGTTGGGGCTTTTTTTATGACATTACCGAATAGTACATATTTTGCTTCTCGATGCTTTGTACCCGCGTTATCGGTGGTTTTAGTCCAATGAGTTACTATCCTGTGACCTTGCTCTCGAAGTTCAAGCACGCGCGCTGCTGGGGACATAATCCCCAACACTTCACGAGCATAGATAGTTGTGATTGAGCCATTGCTTTGTAGGTAATTGAGAATAGCAGCTCTTTGGCTTGCTCTGGATATATCTGGTCTTTTCATTAGGCCACCTCCCCATTGCGAGAAAGCTCGATACGTTCATTTAGCCATTGATCAACCTCTGACTTGATCCAGCCACTTGAACGTTCGCCTAATTTAATCGGTTTTGGAAAGGTGCCACTTGCAGCACCACGATAGATTGATGAACCACTAAGACCAGAGATTAGTTTTACTTCAGATAGTTTTATGATTTGCTGTGTCATGTTTTGCCCTCCTAAGGGACGTTGTTAAACATGACAATTCATTATTCACACATCATTATTTATCGCAACAAGTTATAAAAAATGCTGACAGTTGTGTTTGATTGTGACAATTTGTGATGATTTGTGATGATTTGTGGGTATGAAAAATAAATATTTGTCGCTTCAAAAGCTAGGTATATCAATACTTCCGCAACATTCTCGTAGTCTTACAACCCCCACCTTTATCTTTGACATAAAAGCCTATCGCCTAGTCGCTTTGATTACTGTTTCGTTCAAAAAAAACCAAGCCAGGCTAGTGAATGAGGCCAGCTTTTCACCCCGTCGGGCTAGGCTTGGTAAATTAAAACTTTAGTCTGTTTATGGCTCGGCCAGATACAGAATAAGGCTGGCTGAAGGTTTATAGCGTAGTACTTCCCTCAATCTTAATCTGGCATCTAGCTTGTTATAGAAACGAGTACTCGCCAGCCTTCTGTATCTGACACCGTCAATTACATCAGTTGTGATGACGTAATAGCCAGAACCATTGTCTTCATATGTCCCAACTTCAAATATTGGTTTGCAAAAGCTTGCAGAATTTGTGGCTGTGTAAGTCATTGTTGCCTCCTTAGGTAATTGATTGTGATGATTTTCTATTTAAATCTCGCTCGACTTCCAAGCCTTAATTACACGCCCGAAAACTCTCAAACTCATATCAGGAGTGATATACCAAGTGTAATAGTCTGGGTTAGATGAGAGTACCGCGAAGCCTTCTGGAACACGCTGTAGTCGCTTTACAAAACGATCACTCCCAACTTGAAACACATATATACCATCACCAACATAATTATTAACATTCATGTCCACCAACAAAGGATCACCATGATTAAAATCGGCACTCATTGAATCACCTTCACCGCTTAGCCATGCCATACCTTCAGCATTATCATCTGCTGTTTGAGTTAAAATAAGATCAGTCATGAATTAAAGCTCCTTACTAGCTTTGTTTTTGATTAGTCGGGGCTGGTGGTAGGACACCTTTCCCGACGCTTTTGCAATCCATTGCTCTATTTCTCCATATTTAGAAACTTACACTTCTATTTCTAAAATAAATCACCCGATAGGGGGATAATTACGCTTTTCTGATCGGGATAACATCTGCACCAGCCACCAGCCCGTCAAGATAATCAGCCCATGATTGCATCATCTTTTTACGCTCTGGCAGATACTCAGCGTAGTTGTAAGCCGCTCTCACGCCATCACGCTCACTATGGGCAAGCTGCCTCTCAATCGCGTCTCTATTCCAGCCCTGCTCGTTAAGAATTGTTGAGGCCATGCTTCTAAAGCCGTGACCTGTCATTTCTTCTTTGGTATAGCCTAAGCGACGCAAAGCACCGTTAATGGTGTTATCGCTCATCGGTCTTGTTTTGGTTCGATTAGATGGGAAAAGATACTGTCCTGAGCCTGTGAGGGGCTTTAGCTCGTTTAAGATAGCGATTGCTTGCTTGGATAACGGCACAATGTGCAGTACACGCATTTTCATTTTGTGTGCAGGTATACGCCATTCAGCATTGTCTAAATCAAACTCTGACCATTCAGCACTTCGTAGCTCTTTTGGGCGTACAAAAACCAAAGGGGCAAAGCGCAAGGCACATGCAGTAATAAAATAGCCTGAGTAGCCGTTGATGGCTCTTAATAGTTCGCCTATCTGCTTAGGCTCAGTTAATGAGGCATGATGTTTGGTTCTTACAGGTGGGAGCGATCCTTTCAAATCAAGTGAAGGGTCACGCTCTGCTCGACCTGTAGCAATGGCATATCGGAAAACCTGCCCGCACTGCTGCATTGTTCTGTGAGCAGTATCAAGTGCGCCTCGACTTTCTACACGTCTAACAACCGCCAGCAGTTCTGAGGCTTTAATGTCATTTATGTTGTTGGCACCAAGCCAGGGAAAAACATTTTTCTCGAATCGGGTAATGGTTCGTTCGGCATGGTCTTCAGACCAATTAGGCTTGAATTTGCTATGCCATTCTCTGGCTATTGCTTCAAAGCTGTTCTGATCGCCTTTAGACTGTTTTTCAGCCTTTCTTACTGTGGCAGGGTCAATACCCTCGGCTATGAGCTTTCGGAGATCGTCACGGCTGTTTCTGGCCTCTTTGAGACCAATATCAGGATAGACACCAAGAGAGAGTCTTTTTTGCTTGTTATCGAAACGGTACTTAAATCGCCACCACTTACCACCTTTAGGTGACACCTCCAATGACAAGCCTTTTTCATCAGCTACGGCATAGAGTTTATCTTTTGGCTTAAGTGATTTTATCTTCACATCGGTCAACATGGTGCCAACTCCATTTCTGAAAGTTCAGTTGGCACTATTGTTGGCACCAGTAAGTGGTACATGTCAAGATTCTTTTTGGGATGTAATGAAGCAACGCAAAAGCGAAATATCGCGTTTTTATTGGCTTTTAGGGTTGTTATGGGATGGTGTGAAATTGAAAAATGGAGGCTGGGGTCGGAATCGAACCGGCGTTAACGGAGTTGCAGTCCGCTGCATGACCACTCTGCCACCCAGCCATTTTTCATTGAGTCTAAGACTAAAAAGCCGCGATAGTGACTTGACTGACCGCGGCTTTTTATATTCTTGGAGCGGGAAACGAGATTCGAACTCGCGACCCCAACCTTGGCAAGGTTGTGCTCTACCAGCTGAGCTATTCCCGCTGAGGAAGACGTGCATTATAGGCACTTAAATTTTTATGTCAACCCTTATTTCGCATCATTGGCCAAGCCGCTAAAAGATAGTAGTACATTGACTGAATCGTTAACCACGCTGCCGCATACAGGAGTGCTACACCAATTTCAAAAACTGGTAATCCAAATAAGGGCTTATAGTAAATCAGGCAGGCAATGGCCAGCATCTGGAAGGTGGTTTTCCACTTACCCATTTGAGATACCTTAACGGCATTTCTCTGTCCTAATTCGGCCATCCATTCGCGTAATGCGGAAACAATTAATTCACGAGCGATGATTAATGTCACAGGTATCAGGATGTACCAGACAGGACTTTTAAACAGGACCATAATCAACGCCATCACCACAATCAGTTTATCGGCGACCGGGTCGAGAAAGGCACCAAACGCCGAGGTTTGTTCCCACTTTCTTGCGAGATAACCATCCAGCCAGTCAGTAAACGCGGCAATGACAAATATCAAAGCAGCCCAGACTGATGCTGAAGGCATAGGTAAAAAATAGAACAGAATCAGAATAGGAACTAACAGAATCCGTAAGCAGCTTAAAATATTTGGTAAATTCAACATCTTGTGTCACTTAAAATTAAAATCATGTTTATGGTATCACTATGCGTGCTTAATGATCGCCATGAAAGACATCATAGATTTTTTGAGCAAGGGATTTACTGATACCGTCCACCTTGGCTAAATCTTCCACACCAGCTCGTTGCACTTCCTGAAGTCCACCAAACTGTTGTAACAGCTTTTGTCTGCGTTTAGGCCCTAAGCCTTCAATATGCTCAAGTGTGGATGTTTTACGTGCCTTAGCGCGTCGCTGTCGGTGACCCGTAATCGCAAAGCGATGAGCTTCATCCCGCACTTGTTGCAATAAATGCAGTGCCGGCGAATCGGCTGTCAGCGTGACTTCTCCTTCTCTACCCACCAGGAATAATGTTTCCTCACCTGGTCGGCGTTCTGGCCCTTTTGCGATACCTAATATAGGTAAATCAGATAAATTGAGTTCTTCGAGCACTTCTTGTGCTTCTTTGATTTGACCTTTACCACCATCTATTAATAAGAGATCAGGCCGCTTACCTTCGCCTTTCTGCAAACGCGTGAAACGGCGTGTTAATGCCTGATTCATCGCTGCGTAATCATCGCCACCGGTAATACCCTCGATATTAAACTTGCGATAATCCGCCTTAATCGCGCCTTCCAGCCCAAACACCACACATGAAGCAACAGTTCGTTCACCGCGAGTATGACTAATATCAAAACACTCGATACGTTTGGGTAATTCATCCAGGCTTAACGCATCCTGCAACATCTCAAATCGCTGTAGTAAATTGGAACGGCTACTTAACCGTTGAGTCAGGCTGATATCCGCATTGGTAGAGGCCATCTGCATCCAGCGAACGCCCTGACCTCGTTGAGGTTTTCTTAGGCTGACCTTGTGACCAGATTCAGTTTGCAGCACATCCTGAATTAAATCTCTGTCTTCTGGCTCATGGCTAAGTAAGATTTCTGTGGGCACATTTTTGCCCAGATAATACTGAGGAACGAAAGCCGATAATAATTCCTCAGGGCTGCTGTCACCTGAGCCTTTTGGAAAATAACTTTTACTACCGAGGTTACGTCCACCACGGATAAAACAGACTTCAACCACAGCCATGCCATCTTTGACAATCGCTGCCAACACATCAAACTCACCTTGGTCTGAGCTGACGTATTGGCGTTCCTGTACCCGACGTAGTGCAATCACTTTATCGCGAATAGCCGCAGCCTGTTCAAAGTCGAGCCGTTGTGATGCTGCATCCATTTCGGCACTCAGATCATCCATGACCTGTTTGTTTTTGCCTTCCAAAAACATAATCGTGTGTTCGACATCTTTTTTATATTCTTCTTCACTGATCAGACCAACACAGGGTGCTGTACAGCGTTTAATCTGATATTGCAGGCATGGGCGCGAGCGGTTTTGATAATAACTGTCTTCGCATTGTCTGACAGGAAAGAGTTTTTGCAGCAAGTTGAGACTATCCCTTACAGCCCCGGCACTGGGATATGGGCCGAAATAACGCCCTGCTTTGCGTTTAGCACCGCGGTGATAGCTTAACCGGGGAAATTTATCGCCTGATATTAATAAATAAGGATAGCTTTTATCATCACGCAGCAGAATGTTGTAACGTGGCATTAATACCTTAATTAAATTGTTTTCAAGGATTAATGCTTCGTTTTCAGTGTGGGTGACGGTAGTTTCAATGGATGCGATCTGAGCGACCATGACACGTGTTTTGGCTGTTAAACCGGTTTTGCGAAAATAACTGGAAACACGTTTCTTAAGGTTTTTGGCCTTACCAACATAAATCACCGTTCCGGTGTCATCGATCATGCGATACACACCGGGCCGGCTAGTCAGGTTTTTTAGGAAGGAGGCTGAATCAAATTCGCTCGTTTTTGTTTGCTTAACTGCTTCAGCCATGTCTCATTTCAAGTGTGGTCGTTTTGTTTGGGTGCGTACTGTCGTTGGTAACATTTATGTGCCTGATAAAAGCTGTTGGCTGATAAGCCAAGCAAAATAAAGCCACCGATTAACGCTGGGACGTCAGTGTAAAAAAAATAAAACATCGCTAAAGCTGCTATTAACTCAGCACTGCCTATCGTTTTTAACAGTACGACATTTTCAATTCGTTTCATTATTATTCTCCCGCACCTTTGCAAGTTTATTCAAGCATATAATCACTTATAAATTATAAGGGATAATGTGCCTTATTCAGCTCTTTGTGACAAGACTTCTTCGTTTTATGTGAAAATAGACGTTTTTGTAACGAATCAGTCTAGTGAATCATACTCAGCCTAATCTGCTCAATCCCAAGCTACCATCATCTAATAAAGAAGCCTTTTATGCAGGCCAGCTTTATGGAAGCGCACAAGGTCTTTTATTAGCGAAAGCAGCGCAGCGACATGATGGTCCGCTGCTAGTCATTACCGATGACATGAATACCGCACATCGTCTGGAATTAGAAGCAAAATTTTTCTTAGGGGAAGATAAAAGGCCTGTTTTACATTTTCCAGATTGGGAAACGCTACCTTACGATACCTTTTCTCCGCATCAGGATATCGTTTCAGAACGATTAGAAACACTGCATCAGTTACCCGACTTTAAACAAGGTCTGCTGATGGTGCCCATAGCGACATTGATGCAACGTATTGCGCCCCGTGCATTCCTCGAAGGCAACACGCTGATTCTGAAAACGGGCGATCAATTCGATATTGAAAGCTGGCGTTTAAAACTCGAAAAAGCCGGTTATCGTAACGTTTCTCAAGTCATGGAGCATGGGGAATTTACGGTACGAGGTGCCATCATTGATTTGTATCCCATGGGGAGCAAACTCCCTTATCGTATAGATCTGTTTGATGATGAAATTGATACTCTAAGAACCTTTGATCCGGAAACACAGCGTTCGATAGATACTATCGATAACATTCAGCTATTGCCCGCACGTGAATTCCCGATGACCGAAGACGGTATTCAGTTATTTCGGCAACAATTCCGCCGGCATTTCGAGGGCGATCCCCAACGTAGTTTTATTTATCGTGAAATCAGTGATGGCAATGTGCCAGGTGGTATCGAGTTTTACCTGCCTTTATTTTTTGAAAAAACTAACAGCCTGCTCGACTACCTTCCGGATAACACCTTAATTGTTAGTATTGCAGACCCACATGTCGGTGCTGACCGATACTGGCAGGAAATCAGCGAGCGCTATCGTCAGCATCGTGTGAATCCAGAACGACCGCTGCTCGAGCCTCAACATGTATTCATTACAGTTGAAGAATTATTCAGCTCTTTCAAGGCCTATCAACGTCTTCATTTGCAAAGCTTTGAGCATCAGGACAAAGCAGGTCATATCAATTATGGTTCAGGCATGCCGCCACAACTGACGATGAATGCGCGTAAGGACAAACCTTGTGAGGCGTTACAACAATTTATTGGTCAGTTCGATGGACGAATATTATTTGCCGCAGAGAGTGCCGGGCGTCGTGAAACATTACTGGATATGCTGCGACAGCACGATATCAAATGTCAGCCTGTCAGTAACTGGGATGCGTTTATCCAAGGTGATGACAACTTAGCCATGACCGTCGCTCCGCTGGAGCAAGGTTTATTGCTAGGTCATGAAAACCTGGCTGTTATTGCTGAAACACAGCTGTTTGGCCAGCAGGTCATGCAGCGTCGACGTCGTAGTCGTAAAAAGCGTGATACCGATGCCATTATCCGTAATCTGGCCGAACTCTCTATCGGTGATGCTGTTGTCCATGAAGATCATGGGGTAGGTCGGTACCTTGGTCTGCAAACATTGGATATTGGTGATGTCACCGCTGAATATGTGACTTTGGAATATGCCAAAGGCGATAAGCTTTATGTACCTGTCGCTTCTCTGGATTTAATCAGTCGTTATTCTGGCGCGGCACCTGAATTAGCCCCATTACACAAACTTGGCACAGGTCAATGGGAAAAAGCCCGTAAACGTGCAGCAGAAAAAGCACGGGATGTGGCAGCAGAACTACTTGATATCTACGCTCGTCGTGCTGCGAATAAAAAACAGCCCATGGGTATGCCAGATGAAGACTATGCGGCTTTCGCTGCGGCCTTCCCCTTCGAGCCAACGCCTGATCAACAAGATGCCATTGATGCCGTTATCAAAGACATGTTGTCGGAACAACCTATGGACAGGCTGGTATGTGGTGACGTGGGCTTTGGCAAAACAGAAGTCGCTATGCGAGCCGCGTTTATGGCCGTACATTCCGGTAAACAGGTTATGGTGTTGGTACCCACTACCTTGCTTGCACAACAACATTATGAAAACTTTAAAGATCGCTTTGCTGACTGGCCGGTGAAAGTCGAAGTGTTATCGCGTTTCCAGTCAAAAAAATCCTTGGATAAAGTCAAAGCCGGTATCAGTGAAGGTAACGCTGACATCATTATCGGTACTCACAAATTACTTCAGCAAGATATTGATCCCAAACGTCTGGGCCTGTTTATTTTGGATGAAGAACACCGATTTGGTGTCACTCAGAAAGAGCAGATAAAAAAATACCGTGCTCATATAGACGTACTGACGCTGACGGCAACACCAATACCACGCACTTTAAATATGTCGATTTCCGGTATTCGTGATTTGTCGATTATTGCCACAGCACCGGCACGCCGTTTAGCGATAAAAACGTTTGTTTTACAATGGGATGCAGAGAAAATTCGCGAAGGTATGCTGCGTGAAATCAAACGTGGTGGTCAGGTTTATTTCCTTCACAACAAAGTCGAAGATATCGATCGCGTCGCCCGTGAAATTGAAGCCATTCTGCCAGAGGCCAAAGTGGCCGTCGCTCATGGACAAATGCGTGAGCGTGAATTAGAACAGGTCATGCTCGACTTTTATCATCAACGCTTTAATGTGTTGGTTTGTACCACCATCATCGAAACGGGCATTGACGTCCCAACCGCCAATACTATTTTTATCGATCGTGCAGATAAGCTTGGTCTGGCTCAGTTGTACCAAATCCGTGGCCGTGTTGGTCGTTCACATCATCGGGCCTATGCTTATCTCATCACACCGCCACAAAAAGCCATGACGAAAGACGCGGTGAAACGTCTGGAAGCCATCGAGTCTATTGAAGACTTAGGCGCAGGCTTTACTTTAGCAACTCATGATATGGAAATCCGTGGGGCTGGCGAGTTATTAGGTGACGAGCAAAGCGGCCAAATGCAGGAAATTGGTTTTAATCTGTACAACGAGTTATTAGAACGTGCTGTCAGAGCATTGAAATCGGGTAAAGAACCCAGTCTGAATCAATCAGACCGCCACTTTGTTGAAATCGATTTACACGTTCCTGCTCT
Organism: Methylophaga sp. UBA2513; assembly: GCF_002341285.1. Lineage (NCBI taxonomy): Bacteria > Pseudomonadati > Pseudomonadota > Gammaproteobacteria > Thiotrichales > Piscirickettsiaceae > Methylophaga > Methylophaga sp. UBA2513. The sequence goes on from NZ_DDNT01000001.1 coordinate 77,900, forward strand.
TATTCCTTCTGACTATTTACCTGATGTGCATACACGTTTGGTTTTGTATAAACGTATCTCTGCAGCGGCTGATAATGAGGCATTGCATGAGCTACAGGTCGAAATGATTGATCGTTTTGGCTTGTTACCGGATCAGGTCAAAACCTTGTTTGCTGTTCATGAGCTTCGTTTTAAAGCGAAACAAATTGGTATTCGAAAAATTGATGTCTATGACCAAGGCGGGCGTTTATTATTTGAAGAGTCGCCCAATGTGGATCCGATGACTATTATTAATCTCATTCAAAAACAGCCTAAAAAATTCAAATTAGATGGTCAGGACAAATTGCGCTTTGTTGAAGACATGCCAGAAGCTGATGATCGCATTGTTGCTCTCGATAGCTTATTAGATGCCTTATTGACTAAAAGCGCATGACCATTCAACACGATCGTAATTTCGATGACTTATTCGATAGGTTTGAAAGTAAAATCTACGAAACCGTTAAAGGCGAATGGCGGTTACGTTTATTAAAAGAAGACCTGGCAAGGTTCGCTGCCGCATCGCCCATGAATGTGTGGGATGCAGGCTGTGGCCAGGGGCAAATCAGTCTCTGGCTGGCAGAGCATGCTCACCAACTGACGCTGTGTGATCTGTCAGAAAAGATGCTTAATACGGCTAAAACTCATTTTGAACAGGCCAATATCAAAGCCACGTTTTATCATGAGTCAGCACAAAGTCTCGCTAAACAGCTACCACAATTTGATTTAGTGTTGTGTCATGCTGTGCTGGAGTGGTTAAGCGAACCACTTGCATCGCTCAAGACAATCATGGACAAAGTCAGGCCTGGTGGCTATTTATCCCTGCTGTTCTACAACAGAAATGCCATGGTCTACAGCAATGTTTTAAAAGGCGGCTGGAGATTACCCCCCATACTTAATGATAGTTACATTGGTAAAGGTAATAAATTAACGCCGCCAAACCCACAGTTTCCACACATTATTCTTGATGAAATGCGCCATGCTGGGTTTTCCATTGAGAAACATACAGGGATTCGAGTGTTTAATGACTACATGAGCCAACAAGCCAGAGACAACAGTGATGAGTCCGTATTGTTCGAGCTAGAGCATCAATATTGTCGCATGCCGGTTTATCGTGATATGGGCCGATACATTCATTTATTAGCGAAACGTGAAAATACATAAGAATTTTTAATACGCTGCTTATCAAGCGTATTGTCTCTGCTACAATAGCCGCTATTTTTTAGTGAATCCAATCAATTATCCTTACAAGGTTATTATGTCTAAACTATTAGTTCTGATTGCTTCTTCTACTGTATTTTTAAGCGCCTGTATTCAACAGGGTCCACAAACACCTCCTGTCTCATCTACTGAGTTAGCTCAATCTCTGCAAGAGACCGAATCTCGCCTCATTCAACAAATTCAGCAGCAATGTGAAAGTTTGAACAAGCAAGAGACAGTACAAGCTGATGAACTGCAAAAGATCAGCAAAGCACAACGTCAGTTTGATGGACGTTTTGATGTGATTGAAGGCAAACTGGATACTGTCATCGTCAAACAACACAAAGGTGATGCTGCTCCCCCACTTTGCCCCAAACCTGCTGCGGTAAATACAAACAATATCGGTAATAAACTAGTAGTCGGTAAAACAGAATGGCTGTGGATTGAGGCTATCAATCGTGTTTACGAGGCTCGTGTCGATACCGGCGCTACCACATCATCTATCAGTGCGCTGGATATCACTCCCTTTGAGAAAGATGGCAAGAACTGGGTACGTTTCCGTTTAGCACCAGATGATGGTGACGATAGCTTTGAAATTGAAGCTCCCTTAGTGCGTTACGTCAAAATCCGTCAGGCCTCGACAGATACACTCGACAAACGTCCAGTAGCCTCACTAACTGTACGCTTGGGTAAGATGACCGAAGTAGCTGAATTTACCTTAAATGACCGCACCCATATGACCTACCCTATCCTGCTGGGACGTGAGTTCTTACGTGATGTAGCTGTGGTAGATGTGGCAAAAGACAATAATCAACCCAAACCTGAAATTGTTAAAAACCAGCCGCAAGCACCTTCAGTCAGTAAAAGTAAGAAGAAATAAGGAAACCAGGCCATGACATCTCGTAAAGCGTTTTATTTGATAGTGGGCTTACTGATTGTCACAGGCCTGGGATTAACATTACATAGACATTACACCTTTGATATTCCTTGGCTTCCGGGGGAGCAGCGTCAAACCTGGTCTATCGAAGCCAAGGTTGAGTTTGATGCACAAGATAAAGAAGTGCTGGCATCACTTGCCATACCTGGAACACAACCCGGCTTTACGCAACTGAGCCAACAAACTGCCAGCCCGGGCTATGGTTTGTCTTACACTAAACGTGAAAACGGCGGTCAGCGCGCCGAATGGTCAATCCGGCAAGCTACAGGCGAACAAGCCCTCTATTACAAAGTGGATATGTTGTTAGACCCTTACGCTGTTCCGCCAGAACCCAGCCAGCCACCGGCGTTAAAAGTCAGCATAGAAAAAGAGCCTTACGCGACATCCGCTAATCAACTCCTTGATCGAGCACAAGAGCGTTCCTCCACGCCATACACTCTTGCTAGAGAATTGATTCAGGAGTTTAAAAATCAATCACAAAACGCTGAACTCTTAGCTCAGTTGAAACCGCAAACGCAGTGGATTGTTCAATTACTGCAACAAGCTGGTGTACCTGCTCGCCAAGTACATGCACTATTTCTTGAAGACGGTCGTCGCAGACAAGAGTTAGTCACCTATATTCAGGTATTTGATGACAGTGACTATCAATTGTTCAACCCGGAAACAGGTGAGCAAGGCAGGCCTGAAAATGTCTTACTCTGGGAATATCATTCAGGACCCGTTCTTGAACTGATTGGCGGAACCAATTCACACGTTACTTTCTCTATGATTCAGCAAGAGCTCCCGTTTGGTGTCGCTTTGAATCAGAAGTTTGCTGATGAAGCTTTGATAAATTTTTCACTCTACACTCTACCACTTGAGGAACAAGCACTATTTAAAGGTATTTTATTAATACCTGTTGGTGTTTTAGTGGTGGTCTTAATGCGAATTCTGGTGGGCTTAAAGACATCCGGTACGTTTATGCCGGTTTTGATTGCCTTGGCCTTCATTCAAACAAGCTTGGTAACGGGCTTAGTCGGTTTCTTACTCATCGTGGGTACAGGCTTGTTGATTCGCTCTTATCTTTCCTATCTCAACCTGCTGCTCGTCGCCCGAATATCCGCGGTTATCATCATGGTGATAGGTATCATTGCAATATTCTCCATTCTTGCCTATAAGCTTGGTTTAACAGAAGGTATGAAAGTGACGTTCTTTCCGATGATCATTCTGGCATGGACCATTGAACGGATGTCAGTTTTATGGGAAGAAGAAGGTCCACATCAGGTAGTTATTCAAGGTGGTGGCTCTCTGTTAGTAGCTGTACTAGCCTACTTAGCAATGAATAACGAATTAATTCGTCATTTGACCTTCAATTTCCTCGGCATCCAGCTGATTTTAATGGGACTGGTATTGATGGCAGGTAATTACACCGGTTATCGCTTGCTCGAATTAAAACGCTTTAAACCTTTAACCGAGGATCACCTATGAGCCTGAATGTGCTGAATTGGCTGAAAGAGGTCAAGTCTCGGTACGTTCACCCAAACAAGCTAGCCAAGATTGGTGTGCTTGGTATGAACGAACGAAATATTGCTTACATAAGCCGTTACAACCCAAGACGTCTCTACCCGCTTGTTGATGATAAATTACAAACAAAAGAAATCGTTCTGGAAGCGGGGGTTAATGCGCCAGACCTGATAGGCACTATCACTGAACAACACCAGGTCGATGACCTGCTTGATATTATTAAAAATACTGCAGGTTTTTGTATTAAACCGGCACATGGTTCAGGTGGTAAAGGTATTTTGGTGGTGACGGGGTCAGATGATTTCGGGTACCACAAAGCAAATGGGCAAATTCTTAAGCTCGCTGATCTTGAGCGACATGTTTCTAATATCCTGGCGGGCCTATTTTCGCTGGGTGGTCGAACTGATGTCGCCATCATTGAAGCGCTGATTCAGTTCGATGATTGCTTTAATGGATATACATTTGAAGGTGTACCTGACACACGGGTGATTGTCTTCAAAGGTTTTCCTGTGATGGCAATGATGCGCTTATCCACATCTGACTCTAACGGTAAGGCGAACCTTCATCAGGGTGCCGTCGGTGTGGGTTTGGATATTGGTAATGGTAGTGCGGTGCGTGCTGTTCAATTTGACCGCCCCGTTATGCTGCATCCTGACACAGGTAGAAACCTGCTTGATCTTCAGGTGCCACATTGGGATCAATTACTGCACCTGGCTGCATCCTGTTATGAAATGTCGGGCCTGGGTTATTTAGGTACTGATATCGTTTTGGATAGTAAAAAAGGCCCTATGCTACTTGAACTAAACGCCCGTCCTGGTTTGAGTATACAAGTGGCTAATGGTGTGGGTTTACTGCCACGGCTCAAGAAAATTGAATCTTTAACCAATGTGAAGAAAATGACGCTTGAACAACGTATCGCGTTTTCAAAAGAGCATTTTTCACGTCGATCATAATCAACAATTGTTTTACACTGCTGGGACATTCATGCGTTTGCTATAGGAGAGACTTATGTCATCGGTCAATAAAAGCAGTAGTCTGATTCTTGGTGTCGCTTTATTTCTCGGTCTTAGTACCCTGGGTTGGTTTCTATCTAATGCTGCAATCGAATATAAAGAATACGAACGAACAGTTACAGTAAAAGGGCTAGCTGAACAAGAGTTCACTGCAGATATCGTCATCTGGCCAATCCAGTTCACTCTGGCAAGTAATAATTTACAAGGCTTATACAATGATGTTGATAGCAATACCAACACCATTATTTCGTTTCTGACCCAACAAGGTATAAAACGTGATGATGTCACCATCAGCGCGCCAGCCATCACCGACAAATCTGCACAGCAATATGGTGGCAATCAACGTGCTGAATTTCGATATACGGCTGTACAGACCGTTACTGTATATTCAGAGGCCATTGACACCGTCAGAGAAGTGATGGGGCAACTCTCTGAACTTGGCAAGCAAGGCATTGTGTTAACAGGCAATAATTACGCGGCTCAACCAGAGTATTTATTTACACGTCTTAATTCAATTAAGCCTCAGATGATTGAAGAAGCGACACGTAAAGCCCGTGAAGTAGCAGAAAAATTTGCTCAAGACTCAGACAGCACCTTGGGTAAAATTCGTAAGGCGCGCCAAGGCCAATTCAGCATCAGTTCACGCGACAACAATAATCCACAAATAAAAAAGGTACGCGTTGTTTCTACCATAGAGTATTACTTATCTGATTAATGTCAGAACACAATAAACGACACAAGGGCCGTGGCTCAGTAAATAACATCGATGGTCGTTTTAATGAGTTTCAACGCACTGAGGTTGATGATGGCTGGTTTCATAGTGAAGTCAGTCCTCTTTCGACAGAGGTAAGTGAAGAAACACCTCGTAAAATTATCAGTCGAAACCAATCACCTGATCTACCATTTCAGCAAACGATTAACCCTTACCGTGGCTGTGAGCATGGCTGCATTTATTGTTACGCCAGACCTACCCACGCTTATCTGGGATTGTCTCCAGGCTTGGATTTTGAAACAAAACTCACGGTCAAACCCAATGCTGCTGACTTACTTCGGCATGAGTTAATGGCAAAGAATTACCAGTGCTCAATACTATCTCTTGGCGCTAACACTGATCCTTATCAGCCAATAGAACGTGATCATAAACTCACACGACAGATACTCAAGGTGATGCTGGAATTTAGCCATCCAGTTAATATTGTCACAAAGTCATCTATGATAGAACGTGATATCGACATACTTAAACAACTTGCAGAAAAACAACTGGTACATGTGCAATTGTCTATCACGACCTTGGATAAAACACTTGCCAGAAAACTTGAGCCAAGAGCCAGCAGTGCACAAAGACGCCTGCAAACGATTAGCATATTAAAGGGTAATGGCATCCCTGTTTCTGTTCTGATTGCCCCTGTCATTCCTGTTCTTACAGATACAGAGTTAGAAGCGATTATTGATGCTTCTGCAAAAGCAGGCGCTAGCAATATTGACTATATTTTTGTGAGATTACCAAGAGAAGTCAGCCCCCTCTTCAATGATTGGTTACACAGTCATTATCCAGATAAGGCTGAACATGTTATGAATCGCATTAAAGATTCCAGGAATGGCAAAACCAATGACCCACGATTTGGTTTTAGACTTGAAGGTCAGGGGTTCTATGCGGATATGATCAAAAAACGATTCAACGTAGCGGTAAAAAAATACCCCATAAACCAATCTTCATTGGTTCTACGAACCGACTTATTTCACAAACCATCAAAGCAAATGGATTTGTTTTAGAAAAGAGCATCTTTATTAGACATAAAAAAGGGGAACCGAAGTTCCCCTTTCAATCTAACTAACAATTGTTAACTTGATTTTTGATTTCAAGTTTTATGCTGCTACTGCAGTTTTTCTACGCATGCCCAATAATCCTAATAAGGCTGGTGCGAATAAAAATAATGCAGCTGGTACAGGTACTGCAGATACTGATACATCATATTTCAAAATACTAGATGTAGCGTCGATAATATCAACAGCGTAGTACACACCAGCAGTTAAAAATGCTGTAAAGCTAAAGTCGCCAGTGATGTTGAAGTACTGTGTACTACCAGTGTAACCACCTGATGGACCTGTGATTTCACTGAATACAAGTACTGCACTATCAAGAGCAGTAAATGGGTTAAATGACCATTCAACCTTTACTGCAGTATCAGTGTCTGAGGTTAAATCGAAGCCTGAAGACCAACTGCTTGATTCACCTACAGTACCACCTGCTAAAACTGTACTGTTGTTGTTTACATCAACGCTTTGAGAAGCACCTGATGAACCAATTCCAGTCAAATTTAACGTAGCGGCATTAACACCAACCGAAAACAAAAGAGCTACAGCAAATAGCATCGCTTTTTTCATAATAAATTCCTATTTAATCTATGAAGCAATGCAACCCGGCCATCTCCAATTACATTAGAGATCCGTGGCTTTCCGACCCCGTCTCACGACGAGTTTGGCTTTATAAAAAACACATCACAAATAACTAATGATGTGACCATCTGAACTATTTCAGATGATTCGATGGTACAAATCACTGAATTTCAGAACCATACCAGTTAGTTAAATCTGGGATGTAACGCACAGCATTTGCTTGATCGCGTGATAATGATCACAAAAAAACTGTGAACTGGTTGTGAATTATTGCAAGAATTAACAATGAGACTTTCTATACACCGGGAATATGGAGTTGCATTATCAGCTTCATTGCGTTATCGCTAGATAGCAGCGAACGCATGTCACTTTACAAAAGTTAACTTTTGTAAAGAAAATACAAAACACGTTATTTTCTATCGCGTCTGGTTGGGTTAGAATTTCCTTGCTGGTAAAACCCAGCGCTCAATTTCAAAGCCAACCTTGGTGTGAGCCAAGCACGGAAAGCTACAGGTCTCAATTCTACTGATAAAAATGAGATGGCTGAGTTGCATTTTCACTTTGCGAATAAGGAAAATGGCATGAAAAAAATGTTACAAAACCTTCTCTTGGGTGGCTTCATTCTTGGAGCAATATCCACAACAGCTATGGCTGCACCTCAGCCCGTTGATTTGTCTTCATGGAAGGCAAATGGTAACGGTAACTGGGTATTACAGTCGGGTAATAATGCTGTTCAACAAGGAATCAACGGTACTCCAACCGTCTTTCACAACAATAAAAATAGCCAGGGCACGGCATTATCAGGTCAGATAACAGTAAAGACGACTGCTGATGATGATTATATCGGGTTTGTCTTGGGTTATAACAATAACGATCTAACCAACTCATCTGCTGATTATTTACTCATCGACTGGAAACAAGGAGATCAAACCTATTACGGTGCTGGTCAAAAAGGACTGGCCATCTCACAGGTCAGGGACGTATTGGGTGATAACTCTGGTGCTTGGTCTCATGATCCAAGCAAAAATGTGACCGAATTAGCCCGTGCAACTAACTTGGGCGATACAGGTTGGCTAGATAATACAACATATGACTTTGATATTACCTTTACATCCTCTTTAGTTGAAGTCTTTGTCAATGGTATAAAAGAGTTAAGTATTACTGGTGCATTCAGTAATGGGTCTTTCGGTTTTTATAACTACAGCCAGCAAAGTGTGCTTTATGCTGGAATTGAAGAAGTTGATGTACCATCTGCAGTTCCTGTTCCTGGTGCATTATTAATGTTTGCTCCTGCTCTATTAGGATTTATCGGCCTGCGCCGTAAAGCGAAATAATATCCAGCAATAAAAAAGCCGTGGTCCTGTACCACGGCTTTTTCACAATACTCAATATCTTGTCAGATAATTGAAGTGTCTCAGAAAAGTTTAAATTTCCCGAGCTAGAGCACGTTTTTTCTACGTAGACCAAGGAACCCTAACAGGGCTGGGGCTAAAAGAAAAAATGCTGCAGGAACAGGGACTTCAGAAACTGATTGCAGTGATACGTCATATTTAAAGACGTTTCGATTACCATTCAGCAAATTAACAGAGGCAACTGTGCCTGCGTAAATCAAACCTGTAAACCTGAAATCACCTGAAATATCAAACAACTGAACTGGATCAACCCCATTATCAAAAGAAATGGTGGCTTCTGTCAGCGCAGCTACAGGATTAAATGACCACTCAATAATGGTAGAGGTATCTTCTGTTGTAGTCACATCGTAAGTTGAACTCCATGGCTCGTCACCGTTAGTGACGGTACCACTACCTAACACCGTGCTTCCTGTATCTACTGAGGTGGTCTGAGTGGCATTAGTTGACCCTGTTGGATTGATGGTGAGTGTCGCAGCATTAGCTGACACTGTGGCAAATAAAGCAATTGCAAATAGCATCGCTTGTTTCATATCATAAACTCCTTGATTTGTTACAAAGCAATGCAGCCCAGCCATCTCGTTCTTCATCAAGATCTGTAGCTTTCCGTCCTCGCCTCGCGACGAGTTTGGCTATGACAGCCCATCACGAACGTGTTGAGCCGAACATACCCGCTATGAATGTAAATCAATACCTTCTTAACGGGTACCAACAACAAATAGTTTGTTGTTGCTTCTACCCTAACATTGATAGATCTCAAGTTAAAGGGTGCGCATTTCAGCTTTTCTACTTAAAGATCCGTTTGTTTGTATCAATTATGACTATCAGTGTTGCTGACTTTCAATCAATATCAACTTTCTTTGATTGTCGGACTGAAGCCAGAGCAGCACAAATAGCAGCACAATTATTTCTTGCATCTGTCATCGTGAGTTTGGGAGCCTTATTTTGCAGTATGCACTCAGAGAAGTGCTCTATTTCCAGATTGAAATGATTGGCCTTTGGAATAGAGACGTTTTGCTCTTCCTCATCATTCCACCAGCTAATTGTGGCCTCTTCCGTTTCCGGTTGCCAAACGGTATGACATTTAATACCGCCTTTAGTCCCGATGATTTCATACTCGCTGCGTCTGGCATGCTCAAAACTCATTTCAAAATGAGCAAACTTACCATCCGTAAAATCAAATACACCACTCAAGCTGACATCCGCTCCACTGTCATTGAGCTTGGCCATCGCCATGGCTGCAACAGGCTCGCTATCAAACCATAGTCTTGCTGTATGAATAGCATAAGGACCAATATCCCACATGGCGCCACCACCATCGTTGATATCGCGATTGATCCTATACAGTCGAGCGGGTTTCATTGGAAAGGCAAACGCCGTTTTCACCGTGCGAACATCACCAATCTTGCCATCATCAATCAACTGTTTTACATAATCATGTTGGGGATGAAAGATATACATAAAGCCCTCCATCACCGTGACATTGTTTGCTTTCGCAGCTGCTTCAATCGCATCAATATCCGCCACCGTTAGTGCCATCGGTTTTTCAATCAACACGTGTTTACCGTGGTTTATGGCTTTCAAAGCCCATTCCGCATGCTCTTCATTCGACATGGGTAAATAGATAGCATCGATCTGAGAGTGAGAAAGCAGTGCTTCAGGATCGTCCAAAGTCTCTACCTCAGTTTGATCTGGCGCTAGTTTTTGCAAAACTTCTGCTGCAGCACCAGGACGACGACTAGCAATGGCGAGCAATTTCGCATTAGCTGCTTCAACAATAGCGGGCAGTAATTTTTCGTTTACACGAGCAGCACCTAAAATTCCCCAGCGTAATTGTTTTTCAGCCATGTGTTTATATCCTTTTGATTCGAGTAAGTCACTAACATCATATCGACTCACCTTCACAATTCCAAACTCATAAAACCTCATGTTTCATAGTGTTTTTATCTCATAGCGATTGTCTTATGCTAGTTAACCTGTAAATAAAAATAATGGATTAAGGAGCAAGTATGACAATCAAAGTTGGACAGAAAATTCCCGCGGCGACACTCTCAGAATGTGTAGACTTTTCAGCCAGCAGTGGCTGCCCTGTTAACCCTCAACCACAAAATGTGCAATCACTCACAGAAGGCAAAACCATCGTTCTTTTTGGTGTGCCTGGTGCATTTACTCCGCTTTGCTCTGAGGAGCATTTACCCGGTTTTATACGACTGGCAGATGACATCAAAGCAGCAGGGGCAGATGGAATCTGGTGTATGGCCGTTAATGATGCCTTTGTCATGGGAGCATGGGGCAGACAAGTCAACAATGAAGGTAAAGTTAGAATGATGGCTGATGGTAGTGCTGAACTGACCAAGGCTATGGGCTTAGACCGTGACTTAACGGCAGGTGGCATGGGCGTACGCTGCTATCGTTTTGCCTGCATCCTGAAAGATGGCGAAGTGACATATATTGGTGTTGAAGGCTCAGGTGAGTTTGGTAAATCCAAAGCAGAAACCATTCTGGAAGAACTCAAAAAAGGCTAATTTCTTAAACTCTGAGGACATGGGGGAGCTCAACTCCTCCATGTACCATCATGTCATCACGCCAATGAAAAATAGTTTTAACGCCAGTGTTCTTCTACTTCGCTTTCTCCACCAATAAAAATAGCGGAGGCGATATCACTAAAAATTCCGTGCTCAACAATGCCGGGAATCGTATCTAAAATCATCGTCAATTCTAGACTATCCATATCCTTAAACTGCATATCCAGCACCAGACTACCACTTGCCGTGACAGCAACATTATCACCTGATGCATTTAGCCTGAGCTGCCCTTCTCCGCCCTGATGTTTCAGCTGGGTTAACACTAAACGCCATGCTTGCGGCATCACTTCAACTGGAATAGGAAAACTATCTCCAATATGCTCAACCAGTTTTGATTCATCTACTAATACAAAGAACTGATCAGCCGCAGAGGCCAATAACTTTTCATTCACCAAATCCTGACCGCGCCCTTTCAATAAGGTGAGATCCGGCGTGACCTCATCTGCGCCATCAACATAGATATCCAGTGAATCAAGATCCGCTATCGATACGACAGGTAAACCCGCCTCACGTGCTTTGACTGCACTGATAGCAGAGCTACTGACAGTTTGAATATTTAATTTTTCGGTTTTACAACGCTTAGCCAGCGCCTCAATGAAAAAGTTAGCTGTCGAACCGGTTCCTAAGCCAACTACCATATTCTGCTCAACCAGATTTGCGGCATGCAGTGCCACTCTTTGTTTAGGATTAATAGCCATAGACAAACTCCTTATGCCATCATAAATAATCATCAGCTTACATAGCCAGCACGTATAAAAAAACGGACAATCCTTGTGGTTGATGGTTCTTCGGTAAATTCCGTGCCCAAATACAAAGCAGAAACTTGATGCCTTTCTCTATAGCTCATATCCTTAACGGCAACACTTTACTCGTTTTTCTCAAATCACATTAAGGAAAAATAATGGCACAACTTGACTCCATTGTTGAACATATCGAATCAACTATCCACCAGAGTCTTCAGCCATACCAATTGAGCAGCATTGGTGGCGGTTGTATCAATAGCGCCTATCAACTGAAGACTAACCAACTCACTTATTTCATAAAACTCAACCAACCTTCTTTGTCTTTGATGTTCGAAGCGGAAGCGCTTGGCCTACAAGAAATGGCGGCCACAAAAAGTGTGCGCGTTCCCAGCGTCATATGCCAAGGGACCACTCATGAACACAGCTATTTAGTGTTGGAATATATTTCTCTCAAAGGCTTAAGAGGTAATAGCAATATTGCGTTAGGGGAACAGTTAGCGCACATGCATAAAGTCAAGCAACCCTATTTTGGTTGGCAGATGGATAACACTATAGGCAGTACCCCTCAAATCAATGACCAAACACACGACTGGCTGACATTCTGGCGAGAGCAACGCCTTGGGCAGCAACTCAAGTTTGCTGCACAAAATGGTTATTCTGGTCGGTTACAGTCCAGAGGAGAAAAACTGATGGATGAGCTGGATAAACTGCTCGAAAACCATCAGCCCCACCCATCCCTACTACACGGAGATTTATGGGGGGGGAATGCGGCAGCAGATGAAAACGGGCAGCCCGTTATTTATGACCCTGCCTGTTATTACGGCGATCGTGAAACGGATTTAGCGATGACAGAGCTATTCGGTGGATTTGGCCGAGACTTTTTTGCCGCTTACAATGCTATCTATCCTGTAGATTCAGGCTATTCAACGCGCAAAACCTTATATAACCTTTACCATATTCTCAATCATCTTAACTTATTCGGGGGTGGTTATATGGGTCAGGCTGAGTCAATGATTGACCAATTGCTTTCAGAAATATAACGGCTGATTATATTGGTGTTAATAGATTTAATCTCATTTTTATAGTTAATAGTGAAATAAAAGAAATCAACAATGAATCAAATAAAAGTACTGTTTGTCTGCATGGGCAATATTTGTCGTTCACCTACAGCTGAGGGTGTGTTTACCAAATTAACCGAAGATATGGGCACACGCGAACGTTTCCTCATTGATTCTGCTGGCACCCATGCTTATCACGTTGGCGAAGAACCTGATAGCCGTGCTCAACAGACCGCAAAACAGCGTGGTATCGATTTATCTTACATCCGTGCCCGTAAATTCAGCCAAGCTGATTTTGAAGAGTTTGATTACATACTGGCAATGGATACCAGTAATTACGAAATTTTAATCAACGCTTGTCCTGATGCATACAAACACAAAGTCAAAATGTTTCTGGACTATGCGCCGCAACGTGAAGAAAGCGATGTACCGGATCCCTATTACGGTGGGCAAAATGGCTTTAATCATGTGTTTGATCTTGTTGCAGACGCCTCTAAAGGATTTCATGATAGCGTCGTTAACTGATATCTATTTGTTCAGCTTAAATTCCGGCGTATTATTGCCCGGTCTCGTCATTCATAAGGAATATTGTCGTGAAATCAATTCTTCAGGGACGCCCATGGCTCCTGTTTAGTTTCGCCGCTCTGTTAGCTCAGCCTTACCCCGCCATGGCTGCAGAAAATGCGAAATTACTGGATTTAACCACTCATTGGGTCGGTTATGTCTCAATCTTGTTGTTTGTGGTGGCCTATGCTTTGGTTATTCTTGAAGAAGAAATCCATATGCGCAAGTCTAAGCCTGTCATGGTCGCGGCTGGCGTGATATGGGGCTTGATTGCACTCATTTATGCACAACAACCAGACTCTGAATATCACCACACTGCAGGGCTGATGATTCGACACAACCTAGAAGAGTATGGTGAGTTGCTTTTGTTCTTACTAGCGGCGATGACTTATATCAACACTATGGGAGAACGAGGCGTATTCAATAGTCTACGAGCCTGGTTAATCAATAAAGGCTTTTCGCTGCGCAGTATTTTTTGGATCACAGGGTTATTCGCCTTCTTTATATCCCCCGTAGCGGATAACTTAACCACGGCATTATTGATGGCCACCGTTGTAATGGCGGTTGGCGGCACGAATGTCAAGTTTGTGTCTCTGGCGTGTATTAATATTGTTGTTGCCGCAAACGCAGGTGGTGCGTTTAGTCCATTTGGCGACATCACCACATTGATGGTGTGGCAAAAAGGGGTCGTAGAATTTCAAGAATTCTTTAAATTGTTTGTTCCATCTGTTGTGAACTGGTTTGTTCCTGCACTTTTAATGTCAGTAGCCATTAAGAATGGACAACCCCAAGCAAACTCAGACCAAGCAGAACTCAAAGAAGGCGCTTTTGTTGTGGTTGGCTTATTTTTAGTCACTATCGCCATGGCTGTGTCTGCCCATAATTTCCTGCATTTACCACCTGTCATTGGCATGATGACTGGACTAGGCTTATTAAAGCTCTACGGTTACACCTTAAAAATGCGTGATAAAAAAACATTTATCAACACAACATCTGATGAAGAAGGATTACCAGGGGTTAAAGTTGAAGGATTAGATCGACGCAAACCGTTCAATATATTTCAACAGGTTGAGCGTGCAGAATGGGACACATTGATGTTTTTCTACGGCATTATTTTGTGTGTAGGTGGACTTGGCACCATTGGTTATCTCAACCTGGGTTCGCAGCTGATGTACGGAGACTTGGGCCCAACAACCGCTAACATTCTAGTCGGTATTGTGTCAGCCATTGTCGATAATATTCCTGTGATGTTTGCTGTGCTTTCAATGAATCCGGACATGAGCCAGGGACAATGGTTATTAGTCACGCTGACAGCGGGTGTCGGTGGTTCTTTACTATCGATTGGCTCAGCAGCGGGTGTCGCTGTGATGGGGCAAGCGCGAGGCATTTACACTTTCTTCTCACACATCAAATGGATCTGGGCGATTGCCCTTGGTTATGCAGCCAGCATCTATGTTCATCTCTGGCTGAATAGTGCCATGTTTTAATAAAACAAAACACATCTTCTCAATAAAAAAGGCGGTCATAAAACCGCCTTTTTTATCAGTCATATAAGCGTAATAACATTTCCGCGACACAGGCGGGTCGTTTGCTGTTTTCCACCTCAATTGTCACTTCACGAACTAATTCAAGCCCTCTTCTAAGCGGTGTTACAGCAATAATCCGAGTCCGAGCACGAATACGTTTTCCAACCCTCACCGGCGCAGGAAAAACGACTTTATTCATCCCGTAATTCACCAACATTCTGGCTTCAGGATAATCATTCTTTTCGGGGTTAACTGTATCCGTTAATTTTGGAATCAGAGACAGTGTCAAAAACCCATGTGCAATGGTTGTTTTAAATGGAGACTCATTTTCAGCTTTGACAGGATCGGTGTGAATCCACTGATGATCGCCGGTTGCTTGAGCAAATTGATCAATACAGGCTTGATCCACCAAGAACCACTCCCCCACGAAATTTTCAACGCCTAGATCAGCTGCAATGCGTTGATGTAAAGCAGCAAACTTATCACTGAGTTTTATAACAGGTTCTGATTCGTGAGCAATGGTTTCTTCACTGTCATGGAAAAAGTGAAAATATTGCGTCCATGGCAGAGAAAAATTGCGAATATCAGAGACTTTTTTATTGATCGTCTCAGGCCAGCTTCTCAGGGTAGTCTCTACGCGACTTTTTATTTCTGAGTTGATCGATTCGAGCTTCTCTTGGCCCTGTTTAAATGACTCTACCAGCCGCATAGTTGATCCTTTTTTTCAAACTTGAACGCCGAATTTTTGACTTATTCCCTAGTCATTAGTTTTTGTGCATATAGTGTGCCATAGCATGTGACGTGTCGTTGGGCAGATCACATTCTGATTTGTTACACGCTTGAGATAGCACAAAAAGCCCTCAGCGGTTACAATCTTCTGTTTCCATATCGATAACAGACACACCATGCTCTATAGCACAGACGACCTACGAATCACGGGGATTCAAGAAGTCATCCCCCCGGCGCAACTTCATGAAGAATTGCCGATTACTGATCAAGCATCTGAAACGGTTTTTAATGCGCGGAAAGCGACGCAGGATATTCTGCATAAACGCGATGATCGCTTAACAGTTATTGTAGGTCCGTGTTCTATTCATGATCCTCTTGCTGCTCGAGAGTATGCCACAAGACTGCAACCATTAATTGAAGAACTTCAAGATGATTTGCAAATTATTATGCGGGTGTACTTTGAAAAACCACGGTCTGTGGTTGGCTGGAAAGGATTAATCAACGATCCCTATCTGGACGGCAGCTTTAAAATCAATGATGGACTACACATTGCCCGTAAACTACTGCTTGATTTGGCTGAAATGGGCGTGCCTTCTGCTACTGAATACCTGGACTTAATCAGTCCACAATATATTGCAGATCTGGTGTCTTGGGGAGCAATCGGCGCCAGAACAACAGAGAGTCAAGCGCACCGTGAACTGGCTTCAGGTTTATCCTGTCCTGTTGGCTTCAAAAACGCAACAGATGGAGGCGTTCAAATCGCTGTCGATGCATGTCTGTCAGCCTCTAAACCTCATCATTTCATGTCTTTGACTAAAGCAGGACGCTCGGCTATTTTCTCCACCACGGGCAACCCTGATTGTCACATCATCTTACGTGGTGGACGTGAGCCCAACTTTGATAGTGACAGCATCAATTCTGCGGCAGACGTTATAACCCGTTCCGGTCAAGATGTCAGAATCATGATTGATTGCAGCCACGCCAATAGTGGAAAAAACCACATCCAGCAAGAAACCGTTTGTCGCGAAGTCGCAGCCCAGATTGCGACAGGTGAAAATCGTATTATCGGCCTCATGTTGGAAAGTAACCTGATTGCTGGTCGTCAGAATGCAGAGTCTGGAAAAGAGTTAGTTTATGGTCAAAGTATTACCGATGCTTGTATGGCCTGGGACAATACTGAAAATTTATTAAGAGAACTGGCTGAAGCTGTACAGCAACGCCGACAAAAATAAACATCACTGACGTCAAATCCTCCGTCTCCAGATAACGGATAAGTAGCTCACAAATAAAGCATTAATATCACTCTAACAGCTTCGATATTAATGCTTTTTAAGCTATAATTACTGATTACCGTTTACAGCAGAATTGATTCCGTGCTGAAATGACAACTAATTCCTGAGAAAATCAGTAGGTTATTAAATGGCAGATTATGCCCTCATACTTATAAGTACGATACTGGTCAATAACATTGTCTTGGTCAAATTCCTGGGGCTGTGCCCTTTTATGGGTGTGTCTCGTAAATTGGAAACAGCCATGGGGATGGCTCTGGCGACCACCTTTGTCTTAACGCTGTCTTCTATCAGCAGTTATTTGATCAATGAATATTTGCTGGCCCCTTTTGGTATTGAGTTTCTTCGCACTATCAGTTTCATCTTTGTAATTGCTGTAGTTGTGCAATTCACAGAAATGGTCGTTCACAAAACCAGTCCACTGCTCTATCAGGTATTAGGCATTTTCTTACCCCTCATTACTACCAACTGTGCGGTACTGGGTGTTGCTCTGCTAAATGTACAAGAAAAACATGGCTTTATTGAGTCAGCACTGTATGGCTTTGGTGCTGCTCTGGGTTTCTCAATGGTATTGATTATTTTCGCTGGCATGCGTGAACGTCTTGCTGCAGCCGATGTACCTGTTCCATTTCAAGGTGCTGCAATCGGCCTGATTACTGCCGGCCTGATGTCAATGGCCTTTATGGGCTTCACCGGACTAGTGAAAGGATAAGCCCATGTTGACAGCGGTTATTGCTTTAACGCTTCTGGCGTTAGTTCTCGGTTTGCTATTAGGATTTGCTTCCGTCAAGTTCAAAGTTGAAGGCGATCCTATCGTCGATCAGATCGATAAAATTCTTCCTCAAACACAATGCGGTCAATGTAGTTTTGCAGGTTGCCGTCCTTACGCTGAAGCTATTGCAGCAGGTGAAGTTGATATAAACCGTTGCCCTCCTGGCGGCGAATCAACCATTCAAGCACTGGCGGACTTGCTCGATGTTGAACCTAAACCACTCGATGAAGAGTGCGGTGTTGAAAAACCCAAAATGCTTGCAGTCATCGATGAACAACGTTGTATCGGCTGCACTTTGTGTATTCAGGCTTGCCCTGTCGACGCAATCCTGGGTGCGGCAAAACATATGCACACAGTTATTGCTGATGAATGCACAGGCTGTGAACTCTGCTTAGAACCTTGTCCGGTAGATTGTATTGATATGGTTGAAATGGCACCTAATCCAAACACCTGGCGCTGGCCAGATCCTTCTCACGTCCAGCTAGAACGTGGAGAAAGAACATGACAAAAACATTAGGCTCATTTCCAGGTGGACTCAAGTTGCCCGGTCATAAGAAGCGGTCAACTCAAACTCCCATACGGAAAACACCACTCGCAAAACGGCTGATTCTACCGCTGCAACAACATATTGGTAGTGCAGCTATTCCTATTGTTGAAGTGGGTGATAAGGTACTTAAGGGACAACGAGTTGCTCGTGCGGATGGCCATGTTTCAGTCTGCCTGCACGCCCCCAGTTCAGGTACCATTGCCGCCATTAATGAGCAGCCTATTCCCCATCCATCCGGTCTGACAGCGCCGTGCATCACTATCGAAACCGATGGTGAAGATCGCTGGATTGAGCGTGAACCCGTAAAAGACTATCGTTCACTTTCGACTCATGAAATTCGTCAAATCGTACGCGATGCAGGTATCGTTGGCCTCGGAGGCGCGGGTTTCCCAAGCTTCATCAAATTGAACCCCGGCGTTCATCACACTGTTGAAACACTTTTGCTAAATGGTGCTGAGTGTGAACCTTACATCAGCTGTGATGACATGCTCATGCGCGAACGTGCTGACGGCATATTGGATGGTATTGAAATCATGCAGTACGCACTTCGGGCTCGTGAAGTTATTGTGGCAATTGAAGATAACAAACCGCAAGCCATTTCAGCTATGGAGTTGGCACTTGCTTCTCGTCCTGGTATGCATAATACACGCTTGGTTGTTGTCCCCACTCGTTACCCAACGGGTGGTGAAAAACAACTTATACAGGTTGTGACGGGTAAAGAAGTGCCAAGTGATGGCTTGCCGATTGATTTGGGTATTGTGAGTCACAATATGGGCACAGCCTATGCAGTGGGCCGTGCCATTTTTCATGGGGAACCGTTAATCTCCAGAATCGTTACGGTGACCGGAAAAGACGTGACACATGCAGGCAACTTTGAAACCCTTTTTGGCACACCCATCTCAGAATTATTAGCGTACGCAGAAACTCAGCGCGAACCTGATGAAGCCTTCATTCTTGGTGGCCCCATGATGGGCTTTAACCTGTCTGGCGATAACTTACCTGTGACAAAAACAGCAAACTGTATTCTCGCCGGTGTGGAAGATGCCGCCCCAGCACAGGAACCTTTGCCATGCATCCGTTGTGGCGACTGTGCAAGTGCCTGCCCTGCCAGTTTATTACCGCAACAACTTTACTGGCATTCACGGGCTAAAGATTTTGATCAAACTCGAGATTACAACTTATTCGATTGTATTGAATGTGGTTGTTGTGATTATGTCTGCCCAAGCAAAATTCCGTTAGTTTCCTATTTCCGCTTTGCTAAAACGGAAATTATGAACCAAGAACGTGAACGTAAGAAATCAGATCTCGCTCGCGACCGTTTCGAAACACGTCAGGCACGTTTAGAACGGGAACAGCGCGAAAAAGAAGAGCGTCAGCGTCAGCGTAAAGCAGCCTTAGCAGCCTCTAAAGCCAAAAAAGAACAACAAGAAAAAGCTGCCGTGACAGCCGAAGCGGATAGTAAGGAAACGGAGTAAATAATGGCGATATTTCGAATGAGCCCGCCATTTCTGGCAGGTACCAACCGCGTGACGCTGCAAATGCTGCAAGTCATTTTAGCGATGATTCCTGCAGTAGCCGCGATGGTTTATTTCTTTGGCCCTGCGGTCTTAATCAATATTACACTGGCATTAATCGTCGCCCTGCTCGCAGAAGCAGTCATGCTGACTCTGCGTAAAAGACCGATTAAACCTTTCATCACCGATGGCAGTGCGGCAGTAACAGCCGTATTGTTGGCTGTCGCCATACCGCCGCTCGCACCTTGGTGGTTAACGGTCACCGGGATTTTATTTGCCATCATTTTTGCCAAGCATTTGTATGGAGGTCTGGGCTACAACCCATTTAATCCTGCCATGGTTGGATATGTGTTGTTATTAGTGTCATTTCCGCTTGAAATGACAACCTGGTTACCTGTTGACTCGCTGACAGACAAATCTCTCGATTTACATTCGGCTTTACAATTAATTTTTTACGGTGAAACCAGCGCTGGTTGGACTGCAGATACTGTTTCTGGGGCAACGCCACTCGATACAATGAAAACTCAGATAGGACAATCGATTGCGCCTGTCTATATCGTTAATCAAAACCTATTTGGCAGTTTAGGTGGTTTAGGCTGGGAATGGATTAACATCTGGTTTGCCATTGGTGGTCTTTATTTACTTTATCGTCGCGTCATTAGCTGGCATGTTCCAGTTGCCATGATCGGCACATTGTTTGTGATGAGTGGTGTCACTTATTTGTTTGCCCCTGAAATCACGGGCTCACCTCTATTCCACCTGACAAGTGGCGGAACGATGATAGGTGCGTTTTTTATTGCCACTGATCCGGTTTCAGGTTCGACAACGGTGAAAGGTCGTCTGGTATTTGGTGCTGGTGTAGGCGCTTTAACCTACATCATTCGAGTATGGGGAGGCTATCCTGATGGTGTTGCCTTTGCTGTGCTGTTAATGAACATGCTGGCACCGCTAATCGATTATTACACGCAACCTAAAGTCTACGGGGCCACGAAATAATGGCAGACCTAAAAAAGCACATCTTACGCGTAGGCGTGGTTTTGGGCATTTTTGCTATCGTCGCTACCACCATGGTGGCGTACACAGAACAAAATACACGTCAACAAATTAAAGAAAACGAACGTCAAGCATTATTGGATGCCATCAATATTCTGATACCGCATGAACAATACGATAATGCGATTTTACAAGACACCATCTTACTGCCAGCCACTGAAAGCTTAGGTACTGAAGAACCCACTCAAGTTTTCCGTGCTCGCAAACAGGATCAACCAGTCGCTGTCATCCTGACCGTTGTCGCGCCCAACGGTTATTCGGGACGTATTAAAATGCTGGTTGGGATTTATAACGATGGTACGCTGGCAGGCGTACGTGTTATCAATCACAAAGAGACCCCAGGCCTCGGTGATAAAATTGATGCCAGCCGCTCTGACTGGATTAAACAATTCGAAGGTTTATCATTAGAAAATCCATCATCAGCCAAATGGAAGGTCAAAAAAGATGGTGGTGCTTTTGACCAGTTTACTGGGGCAACCATTACACCAAGAGCTGTGGTGAGAGCGGTAAAAGGCTCGCTTGAGTATTTCAAAAATCATCGTGAAGCATTATTTGCTATCAATGAGGAAAAATCATGAATGCTTATTATCAGATTGTAAAAGATGGTCTGTGGAAGAATAACCCCGCCCTTGTTCAACTTCTGGGTTTATGCCCCCTCCTCGCCGTAACGAACACCGTCATTAATGGACTGGGACTGGGATTAGCAACCATCCTGACCTTAGTGGCATCAAATGGTTTGATTTCGCTACTCAGAAACCAGATTCCTGATGAAGCAAGATTACCCGTTTTTGTCATGATCATTGCCTCAATTGTGACCATTATTGAATTATCGATGAATGCCTGGTTCCATGATCTCTACATTATTTTGGGTATTTTTATCCCGCTGATTGTCACCAACTGCTCCATCATTGGCCGTGCAGAGGCTTTCGCCGCTAGAAATTCAGTTGGACCAGCGTTGCTGGATGGGCTAATGATGGGAATTGGCTTTACTGCTGTCCTGGTTGTGCTTGGCGGCATGCGTGAACTGATTGGTCAAGGCACCTTATTCAGTCAGGCAGAGTTGATGTTTGGTGATATCGCAAAAAACTTCACTATTACCGTTATTGATGATTACCGTGGCTTTTTGTTGGCTTTGTTACCACCGGGTGCTTTTATCGGCTTGGGATTAATTGTTGCCTTAAAAAATGTGATTGATGCCAAAGTGAGTAAGCAACAAACAGTAAAAGTTGAACCCACAGCCGAAGTCGCTACGAGCAGCTAAGATGAACCAGGCTCAACGGCGTGACTTTTTTGCTACTTTAAAAGCACATAACCCGGCCCCTACGACGGAGCTTCATTACTCTTCTCCTTTTGAGTTACTGATTGCTGTGATTCTGTCAGCTCAAGCAACGGATGTGGGAGTAAACAAAGCCACGGACAAACTGTACCCCATAGCGAATACGCCTGAGCAAATTCTCGCCTTGGGAGTGGATGGCTTAAAGCAATACATCAAAACGATTGGTTTATTCAACAGCAAGGCTGAAAATGTCATCAAGACCTGTCGAATTTTAATTGAGCAACATAACAGTCAGGTCCCAGAAGATAGGGAAGCACTGGAAGCCTTACCTGGTGTTGGTCGCAAGACCGCTAACGTTATCTTAAACACCGTTTTTAAACACCCTGTCATTGCCGTAGACACGCATATCTTTCGTTTATCTAACAGAACAGGGCTGGCAAAAGGAAAAACGGTTAAGGCGGTCGAAGACAAACTTATGAAAGTTGTCCCGAAAGACTATCTGTTAGATGCGCATCACTGGCTAATATTACATGGCCGCTATGTCTGTCTGGCGCGTAAACCAAAATGTGACACCTGCTCTGTCACCCAATATTGTGACTATTACCGTGACCAGCAACGTCGTCAGTCACGAACTGCATCATAATGTTTGGTCAAAACCGACAAGAAATCAGACAAGTCTATTTCGATGTTTGGAAGAAATTCCATACTAGCGCCCCCCTCACCGAGCTCGAAAAACACATCGCTCATATCATTGAGATTCATCCCGAATATCACGCCTTATTTAATCAACCAGATAAAATCGATCAAGACTACTTCGTTGAAGCTGGCGAAACCAACCCTTATTTACATATGGGGTTACATCTGGCTCTGCACGAACAGATTCAAACAAATAGACCCCAGGGTATTCGTGACATCTATCAGCAATTACTTCATTCCAAACAAGACCCACATCACTGTGATCACATGATGATGGACTGTCTGGCGCAATCTATATGGCAAGCACAACGTGATGGCATGCCACCATCAGAAGACGAGTACCTAAACGCTTTGAAGCAGCTTTTGCCATAAATCACAGCAACTTAATTCATACTATTGGGTCATTAACATCAAATAGCCACAAGCGGAGCAAAGTGAATGAAAGCCTATGGATTTTTTCAAGCCAATGGACAAGCACAAGAACTCGAGCGCGAGACACCCTCACCCAAAGGACATGATCTTCTTATCAAAATAGAAGCGATTGCTGTTAACCCTGTTGATACAAAAATTAAAGCCAGCCTGGGTGACAATAATGACAAGGCCAAAATTATTGGTTGGGATGCCTCTGGCACTGTTGTCGAGACAGGTGATGAGTGTGAACTATTTAAAGTTGGCGATAAAGTTTTCTACGCTGGCGATGTCACGCGTGATGGCTGTTATGCCTCACATCAATTAGTTGATGAACGCATTGTCGGCAAGGCCCCACAAAATTTCACTGCTGAACAAGCTGCTGCCATGCCGCTTACCAGTATTACTGCGTGGGAAGCCCTATTCTCAAGAATGCGCATTCAGCCCGATCTGGATAAAGGTAAAACCATCCTGATTGTTGGCGGTGCCGGCGGTGTAGGCTCAATTGCTATTCAACTGGCTAAACAGGTTGCAAAGTTCAATGTCGTGGCAACAGCATCTCGTAAAGAGTCTATCGATTGGTGCTATGCAATGGGTGCAGATCACGTCATCAACCATCAACAATTAACGGATCATTACTCAGCATTAAATATTGCTGCTCCCGATTATATTTTATGCTTAGCAGATACTGACCCATACTACGATGAACTGACCGATTTGCTAGCCCCTCAAGGCATGATTTGTTTTGTTGTCACAAGCGAGCAAAATCACAATATAGACAAGCTCAAAAATAAAAGTGCAGGCATTGTCTGGGAGTTTATGTTTGCCAGACCTATGTACAAAACAGCCGATATGATCGAGCAACATCATATACTGAATAGCATCTCAGAAATGCTGGATATAGAAACGCTTAAATGTACTCACAAACAGACATTGGGGCCGATGTCTGCCAGTAATATTGAACAAGCCCACCAACGTTTACTATCCGGTCATACCATAGGGAAAATATGTTTATCGGCAATAGAGAACTAATCCTTTCTGTTGCTTTTCGTGGCACAGAAAGTTCGTTAACCGTATAATCATCGCCATTATTAAAATAAGCAGAGGTTTTCAGTGAATAATAATAATTCTGGTCAATTTCTAATTGGTAGTATTGTCACCGTATTAATACTTTTCGGTTTGATATTAGTTGTGCTGGATAACGCACTCGAATTGGGCAAGAATGCAACCGCTCCAGCCAGCATGGATGAAGAAGCGGTCGCTGAACGTATCAAACCCGTTGCAGAAGTCAACATTGGTGAACCGCCTGCTGTGCAAGCAGCACCTGCAGAAGAAGATACCAATACTGGTGGCGCCGGTGAACAAATCGTGACGCAAGTCTGTGCTGCCTGCCATGCTTCTGGACTGATGAATTCACCTAAAATTGGCAATGCTGCAGACTGGGCTCCACGTATTGAAAAAGGTATCGACACCCTGCATAAGCATGCTATTGAAGGCTTTAATATGATGCCTGCTAAAGGTGGTCGTTCTGATCTGAGTGATGAAGCAATAATGGAAGCGGTAGACTACATGGTCGCTCAATCACAATAGCGTAAAGTCTGAAATGAACAAAAAAGCACTGTAGAGCGCTGCTCTACAGTGCTTTTTCATGTATAAATATAGAATATGAGCACCCGTTAGATAACAGGAAAATCAATGAATTTATTGGCGTTCAACTTACCTTTAGTTGCTCTAATCCCTTTTCTGGGCGCACCTATTGCCGCATGGGCTGCAAGATTTAATCGTGTTGCCTCTGCCTGGGTGGCGGGCATTGTCACCTTTTTAGCACTATTGATCTTGATGCCAGCTGTTCATATTCCTTTTGATAATGAAACACTGATTCAGAGCTGGTCATGGCTACCTGCACTGGGTTTAGATTTCGCGTTTCGACTTGATGGCCTGTCGCTACTCTTTAGTTTTCTGATCTTACTGATTGGACTACTTGTCATTCTGTATGCACGCTATTATTTATCGGCTCAGGACTCAATGGGCCGTTTTTTTGCGTATTTATTGATGTTTATGGGCTCAATGTTAGGCATTGTGCTTTCAGAAAATTTAATTCAGCTTGTTATATTCTGGGAATTAACATCCTTAACGTCATTTTTATTGATCAGCTACTGGCAGTACAGCCAAGATGCCCGCGATGGTGCAAGAATGGCACTGACCATCACAGGTGCCGGTGGTTTAGCTATGCTGGCTGGCGTATTAATGATTGGCAATATGGTTGGCAGCTTTAATCTCACCGACGTGTTGGCATCAGGCGATCTTATTCGCCAAAATGAACACTATCTGACGGCATTAGTATTAATTTTATTGGGCGTCTTTACCAAGTCGGCTCAATTCCCTTTTCACTTCTGGCTGCCTCACGCCATGGCAGCACCGACCCCTGTATCGGCCTACTTACATTCAGCCACAATGGTGAAAGCCGGTATTTTTATTCTTGCTCGACTATTTCCGGTTCTTTCAGGCACTGAGGCCTGGGGTTGGTTAGTGGGTGGGGCAGGTATGATAACTATGGTGCTGGGCGCCTATACCGCACTCTTTAAGCATGATTTAAAAGGACTATTAGCCTATTCCACCATAAGTCATCTTGGACTAATCACACTGTTATTTGGTTTTAGCACCAAGTTAGCTGCTGTGGCGGCCATCTTCCACATCATTAATCATGCGACCTTCAAAGCATCGTTATTCATGGTGGCTGGAATCATCGATCATGAATGTGGCACCCGCGATATGCGCAAAGTTAATGGCTTATTAAAATACATGCCACATACCGCTGTACTCGCCATGATCGCGGCGTCTGCCATGGCAGGTGTTCCCCTTCTGAATGGTTTCCTGAGTAAGGAAATGTTTTTCCAACAAGCTTTAACCGCAACGGATCACCATACTCTTAGTTGGGCGATTCCCGTCATTGTGACATTCGGCGCCGTTTTTTCTGTTGCTTACTCGCTACGATTTATCCACGATGTATTTTTTAATGGTGAACCTCAGGGCTTAAGCAAAACACCACATGAACCACCACGGTTTATGAAGATACCTGTCGATATTCTGGTATTGCTGTGTCTTGGGGTGGGTATGGTACCCATGCTGATTGTCGCCCCGATTCTAAGTGTGGCTGTCGCGGCGAGCATACAATCTGTACCACCTGATTATAGTCTCGCTATCTGGCATGGTTTCAATATCCCTTTATTAATGAGTTTTATTGCTCTGTTATTCGGCGTTATTGTCTATTTCTATCGGGAAAAATTATTCCGCTGGCACGATACAAATTTACCTCGCCTGGATGCGAAAACACTGTTTAACAGAATCACACACGGTTTATTAGTGCTGAGTGGCAGAATCAGTCGATTATTTGATCGTGGCTCTTTGCAAAATGCCATTAGTTGGGTATTGCTGTCTGGTGTCGCGGCAACATTGTATGGATTTTTACAGTTTGATAGCCCACTGTTTGGTGACCGCACTTTACTGGATGCGAACCTGCTCACCATGGTGCAAGTGGGTATTCTTGTGATTGCCAGTATATTAACGGCGTTATTGCATCATCAAAGACTTGTTTCACTGATTATTATCGGTGTGATTGGTTTGATCGTCTCCCTGGGCTTTGTGAAATTCTCAGCACCTGATTTGGCTTTGACGCAATTATCCGTTGAAGTCGTCACGATTGTGCTGCTGTTATTGGCTCTGTTCTTCTTACCACAGCACAGTCCTCAGGAAAGAAGTCATAGACGACTGTTTCGTGATCTGGTTTTATCCATTTCTGCAGGTGTCACTGTCATGTTATTAGCCATGGCTGTAATGAGCCGGGATTACGCGAGTATTTCTGGATTCTTCCTTGAGAACAGCAAGCCTGGTGGCGGTGGTACTAACGTGGTGAATGTTATTCTCGTTGACTTCCGTGGCTTTGATACATTGGGCGAAATTGTTGTACTAGCCTTAGCTGGTCTGGGTATTTTTGCGCTACTCAAAGATCTGAAATTACCTGCACCGCAACGTGACACAGAGGGACGTGAGTGGAGTCATGATCCTCACCCGCCGATTATGCAAACACTGACAAGACTGCTATTCCCATTAATGTTGATGGTTGCCGTCTTTATCTTCTTGCGAGGTCACAACTTACCTGGTGGTGGCTTTATCGCAGGATTGATTGCTGCAGTAGCACTCATTTCACAGTATCTTGCAAACGGTATTGCCTGGACAAACGCCAGAATCAAAGTGGATATGCATAAAGTCATTGCGGTTGGTTTAACAGCAGCTTTTGTCACCGGGTTAGCAGCCATGTTCCTGTCTTATCCGTTCCTAACGACGACATTCACCTATCTGACATGGCCGATTGTTGGCAAATTTGAAATTGCCAGTGCCATGATATTTGATTTAGGTGTATTTCTGGTGGTCGTTGGTGCAACCGTACTTATTCTGGTCGAACTGGGTAAGCTCAGTCACGCATCTCATGGTTTAGCTCAACAGGAGAAAAAATAGATGGAGTGGTTAGTTGCCATCGCGATAGGTGTCATGACATCAAGTGGTGTCTACCTTGTGCTTCGGGCTCGTACCTTTCCTCTGGTACTGGGGTTAACGCTGATTTCCTATGCAGTGAATGTATTTTTATTCGTTATGGGACGCTTACAAATTGGTGAGGCTGCCATTATCTCTGCGGAAACAACCAAATATACCGATCCTCTTCCTCAGGCGCTGGTATTAACCGCCATCGTCATCGCATTTGGCATGACGGCATTTTTGATTGTTCTGGCTTTAAAAGCACGTAGTGAACTAGGTAACGATCACGTCGATGGCATGAGTTATGTGGCTGAAGAACAGGAGAATAAAGTAGCAGGAGGAGATGCCAAATGACACTGTCACAGCTGCCTATTCTGCTTATTTTGTTACCTTTATTGGGTGGCATACTGACATTATTTTTTCGGCCCAAAGGTATCCCGCTGCAGCGTGTAGTTAGCCTGATATTCACTATGGCTCTGCTGTTGCTGAGTATCTATACCGTCACTATCGCCAATAGTGGTGATTATTCTGTTTACTTACTTGGTAACTGGACAGCGCCATTTGGCATCGTGATGGTGTTGGATAAGCTATCTTCCTTGATGATACTGCTGACCTCCATACTGGCTGTTATTGCATTGGCTTATGCCATTTCTCAGGGTACTGATAAAAAAGGTCAACATTTTCATGTGCTCTATCAAATCCAGCTTTTTGGTCTGAATGGTGCCTTCCTGACTGGTGACTTGTTTAACCTGTTTGTCTTCTTCGAAGTGCTGTTACTCGCATCATATGGCTTATTACTCCATGGCGGCGGTCGTCTTCGCACTAAAGGCGGGCTGCATTATGTCGTCATTAATCTGGTCGGCTCCAGTTTGTTTTTATTCGCTGTGGGTACACTCTATGGCATTTTGGGCACATTAAATATCGCTGATATGTCTACGCACATTGCTCAGCTGGACAGTGCTGATCAAGGTATTGTGGCAGCAGCTGGACTGCTTCTTTTAGTGGTGTTTGGTATCAAAGCGGCTATTTTCCCGCTCTATTTGTGGCTACCTGGTGCCTATGCCAATACCTCTGCTGCCGTGGCTGCTTTATTTGCGATCATGACCAAAGTGGGTCTCTACGCGATTATTCGCGTTCACGGCACGTTATTCTCAGAACAGGCAAGCGCGCTAGTTGGCTTACATGCTGAGGTAGTATTAAGTCTTGGCTTGGTCACGTTAGCAATGGCCGTCCTTGGCGTATTTGCATCCCGTGCATTAAAAGAACAAACCGCTTTTCTGATACTGGCTTCCGTCGCCACGCTTTTGATTGGTATCGGGATTAATACAACCGAAGCCTTAGCGGCTACCTTGTATTATCTAATTCATTCCACGCTGATTGGTGCCGGATTATTTCTGGTAGCCGACATCATTGCTCGTGCCAGAGGCTCATACTCTGATAGGTTACGTCCTGGCGCCCCAATGAAACATGCCATTCTTTTAGGCTCTGTGTTTTTCATTACCGCTATTGCTATTGTAGGCATGCCACCACTGTCAGGGTTTATCGGTAAAGTAATGATTTTGGAAGCCGCGCTGAGCAGCACATTAAGTACCTGGATCTATGCCATCATTTTAATAGGCAGCTTATTAATGATTATGGCGATGGCACGGTCAGGCTCAATCATTTTCTATCAAACGGATACCTCTCTCGATGATGACAGTGAAAAGCTGAATATACGTGCATTGGCACTGGCTTTAGTTTTAGTGCTAGCCAGTCCGATATTAGTCATTGCAGCCGGTCCTATATCTGATTTTACCCAGAGTGTGGCTTCACAACTGAATGATCATCAAGCTTATATTGATGCAGTAATGGGCCAGCCTGCCTATCAGGGAGGAGAATAATATGTGGCGAAAATGCTTTCCTCATCCATTTCTCACTCTGGCCTTATGGGCTATCTGGCTTTTATTGAATAACACCTTATCGGCTGGCCATATGATTTTAGGTGGCTTACTCGCAATATTTATTCCTTGGTTCAGTGCTGGATTCTGGGAGGAGCGCGTCATGGTACGTCGGCCATGGTTGCTGATTAAGTTTTTCAGCTCTGTGCTCTGGCAGATAGTGATTGCCAATATTCATGTGGCGCGTCTTATTCTCATGTCCTCAGATAAACTGCGACCCGGTTTTGTTGAGATACCATTGGATTTAACCTCACCATTGGCGATCAGTATTCTTGCCAATACCATTTCACTGACTCCCGGGACTGTCACCTGTGACTTGTCTAAAGACCAGAAAAAGCTGTTGATTCATGCCCTGCATATCGATGATGCCCAAACAACCATTGATGAAATCAAACAGCTGTTTGAAAAACCGTTAAAGGAGATTTTCAACTAATGCTGAATATCGCCATCATTACAGCCTGCGTTATGGTGTGTACGGCCCTGCTATTGAGCCTTTATCGACTACTTATCGGTCCTAGTGTGCCGGATAGAATTCTGGCCCTCGATACACTGTATATTAATTCAATTGCCCTACTTATCCTGCTGGGTATTTTCCTGCGAAGCAATCTTTATTACGAAGCCGCTCTATTGATTGCGTTGATGGGGTTTATGGGTACACTCGCGCTAAGCAAATACCTGCTGCGCGGCGACATAATGGAATAAATCATGTTAGAAATTTTATTATCTATTCTGATTATTCTGGGTGGTTTCTTTACGCTGGTCGGTTCCCTAGGCTTATTCAAACTGCCTGACTTTTATATGCGTTTACATGGTCCCACCAAAGCCAGTACTTTAGGTGTCGGTGCTGTTCTGGTGGCATCTGCCATTCATTTCAGTACCAAAACTGACGGTATCAGTTTGCATGAAATACTGGTGACTTTATTTTTATTTATCACCGCTCCAGTCAGTGCACATTTGATGGCAAAGGCTGCACTTCATATTAAAGTCAGACAAGAAAAACGTACGTTGAATAAATCTGACCAGGAAGAATAATGCATATCTGGGTCGATGCCGACGCTTGTCCGGCTGTTATTAAAGAAATCCTGATTCGGGCTTCAAGACGCACCTCCCTGCCGCTGACCTTTATTGCAAACCACGCGATTAAGGTGCCGGCAGATAATCAAATTCAGTTTATTCAAGTCGCCTCAGGTTTTGACATGGCAGATGATGAGATAGCCCGCCGTGTTCAAATGAAAGATTTAGTTATCACTGCTGACATTCCACTTGCCAACGATGTGA
Organism: Methylophaga sp. UBA2513; assembly: GCF_002341285.1. Taxonomy (NCBI): domain Bacteria; kingdom Pseudomonadati; phylum Pseudomonadota; class Gammaproteobacteria; order Thiotrichales; family Piscirickettsiaceae; genus Methylophaga; species Methylophaga sp. UBA2513. The sequence continues at coordinate 108,882 of NZ_DDNT01000001.1, forward strand.
TTGATCGTGGCGGCATCTGCCTCAGCCCACGTGGTGAACTAATGGATAAAAGCAATATTGCTGCACGTTTAACCATGCGTAATTTTATGGATACCATGCGTTCAAGCGGTGTGGATACAGGTGGACAGAATGCCTTTAATCACCGTGACAGAATGCAGTTTGCCAATCAACTCGACAAAATTATTCAATCATCATTTTAATAAAAACCAAATAACCGGAACAATTGTATTGATAATTCTGTCTCAGCGATGGTTTTCACAAAGGAGAGAGAAATGATAAATGATTCGATAGACCGATATGGCAGTGTGACGCGTTTTTTCCACTGGTTAGTAGCCGTACTTGTTTTCCAACAATTTTTTAAATTTGCTGATCGGATTAACGATGGTAAACACTGGTTAGGCGACACGTTCGGTCCCTATCATGTGTCGATAGGCGCAATCATTATGATTCTCGCCATAGTGCGTTTATTGTGGAGTATGAAACAAAAAAATCAACGTCCGATTATTGAAGGTGCTAACAGCAAACTGGTAAAAACGGTACATAGCATCATGTATTTTTGCCTGATTGCTATGCCACCACTGGGTGCACTATATATCCATGGACATGGGTATCCAGTCAAAATATTTGGTCAGGTGCTCGTTGAAAAACCAGCAGATAAAGTGCAATGGGCCCATGATATCGGCGAGTTACACTCAGTATTAGCTATCGTACTGGTTATTTTGGTGGTCGGCCATATTGGCGCTGCACTCTACCATCACTTTATACGCAAAGACGACACGCTTCGCCGCATGGTTTAGCATAAAAAAGCCCGGTCACTTCAGTCACCGGGCTTTTTTTATTTCAGCATTTGCCGAATATTAGAGAGATGCGCCTTACCACGCTCTTTGCGTTCTTCCGGATCAGCCTGTGTTTTTTCAGACATCCAAATCAGATCATCTGATGGTAACTCACGAAGAAAACGGCTTTCCTCACACTCCATCTTCTCCCCATAACGCTTACGCGTATTGGCCATCGTCATGACCAGACTGCGTTGGGCTCGGGTAATACCGACATAGGTCAGGCGACGTTCTTCTTCGATGGTGCCTTCTTCGATACTAGTTCGGTGAGGCAGAATTTCTTCTTCCATGCCAATCATGAATACATGTGGAAACTCCAGACCTTTTGCAGCATGTAAGGTCATCAAATGCACGGCATCAGCTTGGTTTTCGTCTTCCTGACGATCCAGAATGTCCATCAATGTCAGTCTGGCTGCAATATCGCCAATACTTTTCTCTTCGGTATCATTTTCGATGATACGTTCAATCCAGCTCAACAGCTCGAGCACGTTGTCCATGCGCCGCTCTGCTTTATTCGGATCACCACTGGTCTCTTCCAGCCAACCACGATATTCGATTTCTTCGACCATATCGCGGATCGCACTCATTAAGTCACCACGTTTAGCTCTATCTGCAATATCAACCAACCAGTTAGCAAAATGGGTCAGATTCAGAATCGCTTTTTCAGGCAATTTTTCAGCCAGGCCCATCTCAAAGCAGGCACCAAACAAACTGGTTTTACGCTCAGTAGCATAATTACCGAGAGCTTGTAGAGTGCTTGAACCTATCCCACGGCGCGGCGTATTAATAACCCGAAGGAAGGCATTGTCATCATCCTGATTCGCTAGCAATCTCAGATAGGCCATGATGTCTTTCACTTCGATCCGTGAGAAAAACGATGTGCCGCCAGTTAAGAAGTAAGGCACATTATGTTCACGTAATACACGTTCAATCGGTCTGGACTGATGATTACTGCGATAGAGGATCGCATAATCTTTGAAACTGGCCTGATGTTTCAGCTTGTGATAAAGCAGCTCAGACACCACTTTTTCTGATTCATGATCATCATCTCGACAGCCGATCACCCGTATCGGATCACCCTCTCCCAGTGCACTCCATAATTGCTTTTCAAATACGTGAGGATTATTGCGTATCAGAGTATTAGCCACTCGTAGAATGCGGCTCATGGAACGGTAATTTTGTTCGAGTTTAATCAGTTTCAGACGAGGATAGTCGGTCTGTAGTTGTGCCAGATTTTCCGGTCGGGCACCACGCCATGAATAGACAGACTGATCATCATCACCTACCACTGTCAGTGCTTCACGAATGCCGACCAGCTGCTTGACCAGCTCATACTGGCAGCCATTGGTATCCTGATACTCATCCACTAATAAATAGTGAATACGCGCTTGCCACTTTTTTAATACTTCAGGATTTTCACGAAATAACACCACCGGTTTGAGTATCAAATCATCAAAATCAACGGCGTTATAGGCTTGTAACGCAGCGGTATAAAGTGGATACACTTTCGCTGCGGCCATTTGCGTACCTGCTTCAGCAATTTGCATGGCCTTGTCAGGCAGAATCAGCTGATTCTTCCACTCTGATATTTGCCACTGCACCTGTTCAGCATGCTCACTATCTGCAGCAAAATCACGTCCCATCAGATCACGTAATACCGCCAGACTGTCTTGAGCATCAAAAATAGAAAAACCACTGCGGTATCCGAGTGATTTATATTCACGGCGTAGAATATTCAAACCAAGTGTGTGGAAAGTTGAGACCATCAAACCACGTGCTGCCGCCGAATTTTGACGACTGGCCATCAATTCAGACACACGGGTTTTCATCTCACGCGCCGCTTTATTGGTGAAAGTGACTGCAGCAATATTTTTGGCTGGAATACCACATTGCTCAATCAGATAGGCAATCTTTCGGGTTATAACCCGCGTCTTACCACTACCGGCACCAGCTAAAACTAAGAGGGGTCCATCTATATGACGCGCAGCTTCCTGCTGCTGCGGGTTAAGATCATTGAGCATTAACGCCTCTGAAAACTACATGATCAAAAGAGTGTTTCCACTCAACAAATAAGGTAAAAAGCGGCAACATTAGTGACCTACATCAAGCCGACGATAGCTAATGGCTTCGCTGAGATGTTCAGTTTGTATTTGACGACTTCCTGCAAGATCAGCAATCGTTCTCGCCACTTTTAGAATTCGATGGTAGGCCCGTGCTGATAGTCCAAGGCGGACAATCGCCTTTTCCACTAGCTGATAATCGTCTTCACTCAACAGACACACATCCTCAATTTCTTTTTGGTCTAACAAATTATTGGCTTTACGCTGTCGATCGAGCTGTCTCTTGCGGGCTTTTTCTACTCGATGCCGAACCTGTTCTGAATATTCGGCTGTCACATCGACATGTTGATGTCTTAATAAGCTTTTATCTACCGCAGGCACGTCAACCAACATATCAATTCTGTCCAGCAATGGGCCGGAGACTTTAGCACGATAGCGACGAACTTGCTCTTCTGTGCACCGACAGCGAGACTCGCCCAGATAACCACATGGACACGGATTCATGGCTGCCACCAGTTGAAAGCGGGCTGGAAACTCCGCCTGATGAGCTGCTCTCGACACCGAGATTTTGCCAGATTCTATTGGCTCGCGCAGCACTTCCAACACACGCCGGTCAAACTCAGGGAGTTCATCAAGAAAAAGTACGCCATTATGCGCTAATGATATTTCTCCCGGTCTCGGATGACTGCCTCCCCCCACTAAAGCCACAGCAGATGCTGTGTGATGAGGTGAACGAAATGGACGCTGACGCCAATGACCAGGATCAAAACCGTTAGAAGCAATAGAATGTATGGCTGCCGTTTCTACTGCTTCAGCTTCAGACATCGTGGTTAATATGCCGGGTAATCGGCTGGCAAGCATGGTTTTCCCTGTGCCAGGCGGTCCACAAAATAAAATACTGTGTGAGCCTGCTGCGGCAATCTCTAGTGCTCTTCTTGCATGAGACTGCCCTCGAATATCAATGAGATCTGGATAGTCTGCTGCATCAGATAAATCTGGTGAACTCGCCAGGTTAAGTCGTTGCTGTCCATGTAAATGCGCGCATACGGCGAGCAAATTATCCGCCCCAAAACTCTCGCATTGTTCAATTAAGGCTGCTTCGCCGGCATTGATTTCTGGCAGAATCAATGTACGTTTAGCTGCCGATGCAGCCAGTGCGGTTGGCAATACGCCCCGCACAGAACGACATTCGCCAGCCAGCCCTAATTCACCAATAAATTCCTTATCAGCAATTGTCTGCAGTGGAATCTGGTTTGATGCGGCTAAGATGCCTAATGCTATGGGTAAATCAAACCGCCCGCCTTCCTTGGGTAAATCTGCAGGAGCCAGATTGATAGTGATACGTTGCTGGGGGAAGGTAAACTGGGAGTTCAAAATGGCAGAACGCACCCTATCCTTACTTTCTTTCACCGCTGTTTCTGGCATCCCTACAATCGACAAACTAGGCAAACCATTCGATAGGTGCACTTCAATTGTGACTTCTTGGGCATGTATGCCTGTCACCGCACGGCTGTAAACCTTTGCGATACTCATACTCCATCCTTGGTTGAGTGTAAAAAAGAAATATTAGCCTAACTTTTTTTGAGATGCCGTGAAACTTGTCGAATAAATAAAGGACAAAAAAGCGTTGCGTTTTTACGAGCGAGGTTGCTTGTGTTAGTTTAGTAGTGCGCAACTCATCTAATACAAATCTCCGGAGTTTATATGTACAAGCCTAGCTTGAGGACTATTTTTTTATTAATTTCAAGCACATTGACCAATATCGCAGTAGCTGACCAAGTCGTTCTTGATGATGGCAGTATGCTCAAAGGGACAGTAAAACAAGTCGCAAATGGTCAATTAATCATGGACACAGCCTTCGCTAATGAAGTCACGATTGATTATGCTCGCGTCAGCCAAATCACTACCGATAAAAAATATCTGATTGAGTTAGACAGCCGCGACAGAATAGTCGGCCAACTATCTGTTGATAATAACGGCCAAGCGCAACTGACTAATACAGCATTCGGTAATGTGGATATTGACCCCAAAAATATCAAGAACGTCTGGGCTACTGATGCCACCAAACCTCAAATTCTTGCTGTACAACAAGAATATCAAGACGAAATCGAAACCATTAAAGCTGACAAAGAAAAAGAAGTCGAAGACATAAAAACGTCTTATGAAACAGCAATTAACGCGCTACGTGAAGAACGAAATCGTCTGCGTGATCCATGGAGTGGCAGCATTGCAATGGGTGTCACGGGCGCATCAGGTAATACAGATCGATTTGGCGCGCATGGTCGTGGTGAGCTGAACCGTGAAACAGATGCCGAACGCATGAATCTCTACATGGAAATTAACTTCCAGAAAGAAGATGGCGAACAAACCGCCAACCAAAAGCTGGCCGGTCTATCTTTAGAACGTGATATCAGCGAAATGTGGTTTGCTCGTGGTTCAGCCGACTTTGAAATTGATGAGTTTGAAGAATTAGACTTACGTGCCATTGCCGCAGCGAGTTTAGGTCGATTTTTCATTCGTGAAGATGATCTCAAATTCAAGGGCTTCGCCGGTCTGGGTTATCGCTTTGAAAGCTACAGCGATGGCACAAAAGATAAAGACCCAACTGGTGTATTAGGCTATGACATCAAATACAAAATGAACAGTAAACTCAGTTTATTTCATGATCTGACCTACTACCCCTCATTCAGCAGCCCTGGCACCAACTATCTGATTGTCACCAATTTTGGTGGAGAAATGCCTATTACTGAAAAAGAAGACTGGAAGTTACGTGCTAGCTTGCGTAGCAAATATAACAGTCAACCTGCTGAAGACGCTGAGACAACTGATACCACGTATCAAATGAACTTAGTCTATGATTGGGAATAAAGCTCTCTCTTAAAGACATAAAAAAAGGCGCTTGAAGCGCCTTTTTTATTGCTGATAGAAAAATAAAATTAATCTAAGTAAGTACAGCAGTAATCCACTAACTCTAAAATCTGGATATCGAATGATGAGTTAGCGGGCACATTGAAGGACTCGCCAGCTGTCACATCAATCCACTCTGCATCTCCTTTCAATCGATAACTCAGTTTACCTGCCATAATTTCCATCAATTCGGCTTTTTCAGTACCAAAGGTAAACTCACCAGGCATCATAATGCCTAATGTTTTGTAGCTGCCATCAGCAAATGTCACTTTACGGCTGGTCACATTACCATCGAAATAAACGTTTGCTTCACGTGTGACCGTGACATTAGTAAATTCAGACATAGTGTTTCTCTTATTTAGGTGGGTTTTCTAACTCGGCGACACGTCGTTCCAGTGCCTCCAACTTTTCACGGGTACGCAACAATACTTGCGCCTGTACATCAAACTCTTCACGCGTGACTAAATCCAGCTTGGTGAATGTCGCGGTGAGAGCTGAACGAATATTCTTTTCAGCATCTTCCTGCATTTGCACTAAACCCGGTGGTAATGCTTTGCTGATGCTTTGTACGACTTCTTCAATTTTCTTAGTATCAATCATCATCTTTCCCCTTATATCTTCATGACTATTCTACGGCATTTAAAAACAGACTCAATTTGTTATTTCTTGCCTAATAAGGAACCCAGAATACCTCTGACAATTCGACGACCTAATTGACTGCCAATTGCACGCATCGTACTTTTTGCAAAGGCTTCCAGCACGGTTTCACGCCTTCTCTTAATTGTTTTGGGTTCGTCTTCAGGCTGATTCTTTTCAGCCTCCTGGGCTTTTAATGCACGCTCTGCCAGCACTTCATAGGCTGACTCTCTATCCAGCGTCTTGTCATAAACACCGGCCACTAAAGACGTGCTCAGCAGACTCTGTCTTTGCTGCTCAGTAATGGGACCAATCTGACTCTGTGGCGGTTTGATAAGCGTTTGCTGCACCACCTGCGGGCGACCTTTTTCATCCAGTGTGGAGATCAGGGCTTCGCCCACACCTAAACTCGTCAGCTTTTCGCGGGTATCAAATTCTGGGTTATCACGGAACGTTTCAGCAGCTGCTTTTAACGCTTTTTGGTCTTTTACGGTGTATGCACGTAAAGCATGTTGAATGCGGTTGCCTAATTGTCCCAACACACTATCCGGAATATCCGTCGGGTTTTGTGTGACAAAATACACGCCAACGCCTTTTGAACGAATAAGTCGAACGACTTGCTCAATTTTATCCAACAATACTTTAGGCGCATCATCAAATAATAAATGAGCCTCATCAAAAAACAGCACCAACTTCGGTTTTTCAGGATCGCCTACTTCGGGTAATTGCTCAAATAATTCAGATAACAGCCAGAGTAAAAAAGCACTATAAAGATTAGGCGACTGCATTAGACTGTCAGCGGCCAGCAAGTTAATGATGCCTCGCCCATGTTCATCTGTTTGCAACAGCTCATCCAGATTAAACATTGGCTCACCAAATAACTGGTCAGCCCCCTGCTCTTCCAGTCCTAATAAACGACGTTGAATAGCGCCCACACTAGCAGCAGAAATATTGCCGTATAAGGTTCTGAACTCTGCCGCATTCTCAGCAATAAACTGCAGCATGGATCGGAGATCTTTTAAATCCAAAACCAGCCAGCCATTGTCATCGGCAACGCGAAATACCAAGTTCAAAATGCCCTGCTGCGTTTCATTCAAATTCATCAATCGGGATAACAGCAACGGCCCCATATCGGAAATCGTTGCTCTAAGTGGGTGACCTTGCTTGCCAAATACATCCCAAAACGTGACAGGCATTCCAGTAAAGCCGAAATCTGATAGACCCATCAGATCAACACGCTCATTAATTTTGGGATGCGGTTTACCCGGCTGACTGATTCCCGATAAGTCCCCTTTAATATCTGCTGCAAATACAGGCACACCTATCTGACTGAAGCTTTCTGCCAGCACCTGAAGCGTGACGGTTTTGCCTGTCCCTGTCGCACCAGCAATCAGACCATGACGGTTTGCCATATTAGCTAATAAGGTGACGGGCTGTGTTGACTGACCCAAGAAAAGAGGTGAAACCATGATGTATCCTTTCAGCAATGGCGGATAGAAGTGATATCAATGGCTTATTAAATCACAAAATAAAACCTTTCAATAAAACGGTTTGTCATGAGGACACTCAATGGCTAGACTAGAGCTTATTCACTTTTAACGGGAAGAACTATGACCTCAACGGAAATCTGGGCAATCACGATTGTCATCGCTATCATTGCTGCATTGCTCGGCTTTGCTCTGGGACGTCGCCAAGCTCCCGGCAGTGATCATCAAATGAAAGAAATCGCTGAGTCATATGATCGTCAACTGGCCGATAAACAAGCCGAACTTGATGCCTATAAACAAAAAGTACATGCCCATTACGACAAAACGGCACAAGCTTTTAAGGATATGGCGGGTTCGTACAAAGAGCTGTTTGATCATCTTTCTCATGGCTATGAAGAACTTGGCAACTTTACTGACCAGCGTGTGTTGCCTGATCGTGCTGGCGCGCTTTTAGATGGCCCGGATACGCAGACAGCGAAAGAGTCCAACTTCATACACCCAAACCATAAAGGTGATGAAGACGCCTTGAGCCGATAAAAAAATATATCGATTCATAAAAAAAGCCAGCTTAAAGCTGGCTTTTTTGTTTCACTGACAAACTATTGGTTTATGCTTTGCCTAGGCCTTTGGCAATACGTTCACCGATATCACTGTCAATGTTTTTCCAGTACTCAATGACGCGTGATAATACGGGTTCTTCAACACCATCACTCACGTGGCCAACCACATTTGATACCAGACGATCACGCTGCGCATCATCCATCACTTCCCGAACTAAAATACCGGCCTGACCAAAGTCGTCATCATCTTCGCGTAGCGTGTAAGCTTCGCGTGTGAACTCACCACTGGCCGCCCATGTGGTGTCTTCTGGATAGTTTTCAGGATCAGCTTTCGGCCCACCTTTAGAATTAGGCGCATAAACAGGATCAGTGACATTTTGTACACGCATGGCCCCATCTTTACTATAACTATTCACAGGACATTTCGGCGCATTCACCGGAATCTGCTTATAGTTCACCCCTAAACGGTGGCGATGGGCATCAGCATAAGAAAACATACGACCCAGTAACATCTTGTCAGGACTAATCCCTATGCCCGGCACTAAATTACTTGGCTCAAATGCGGCCTGTTCAATCTCAGTATGAAAATCTGTCGGGTTACGATTCAGCGTTAATTGCCCCACTTCATGCAATGGATAATCATCGTGAGGCCAGACCTTCGTTAAATCAAATGGATTCAGACGGTATGTTTTCGCATCCTCAAAAGGCATAATCTGAACGTTCATGGTCCAGCTAGGATTGTTCCCTTCTTTGATCGCATTAAACAAATCGCGTCTGTGATAATCGCCATCTTTACCCGCCAGCGTATCAGCTTCGTCCTGAGTCAGAAAATCAATGCCCTGATTGGTTTTGAAGTGATATTTCACCCAAAACTTTTCGCCCTTATCATTCACCCATAAATACGTATGACTGGAATAGCCATTCATGTTACGCCATGTTTTGGGAATGCCACGATCCCCCATCAACCACGTCACCTGATGCGCCGACTCTGGAGACAAGGTCCAAAAGTCCCACTGCATATCATGGTCACGCATTGCGTTATCAGCACGACGTTTTTGAGAGCGGATAAAGTGTTGGAATTTTAACGGGTCACGAATAAAAAACACGGGGGTATTGTTCCCCACCATGTCATAGTTACCTTCCGTCGTATAAAACTTAAGTGAAAAGCCACGAGGATCGCGCCAGGTATCGGGACTACCTCGCTCACCTGCCACAGTTGAAAACCGAGCTAGAACCTCAGTCTCGGTACCAGGTTGAAACACTGCAGCCTTGGTAAATTGGCTAACATCATGTGTCACTTTGAAATGACCAAACGCACCAGAGCCCTTAGCATGAGGCTGACGTTCTGGAATTCGCTCGCGATTAAAATTAGCCATCTGCTCAATAAGATATAAATCATGAAGCAGAATCGGGCCATCTCGGCCAACGGTTAAGGAATGTTCATCACTGGAGACAGGTAAACCGGAATCAGTCGTTGTTCTGTTGTTATCTTTCGTGCTCATGTTGTCTCTCCTCTCTTAATTTATAAGATTCTCTGAAAAACCGTGCTGCATGCTTGAACCAAAACAGACTGTATTTGATTCGAATAGACTTTAATCACTCAACCCTAACATGGGCAGGTGAAATTAATATAAAACGGTCACCATTCTCTTGGTCATTATTTAACTTGAACTAATAAGTATCTTTGAATGATAGAAGTAGAATTTGGGCTAATGATGGCTGTGATTGAAATTCATTCCCTGTCAGTGGGTAATTCAAAATGTCACTGTAGCCGGGAATATGATGCTCATATTCATTATCCAGATTGTAAAACCCCATGGTCCAATCACAGAACTCACGATGGCCGATGGACCCCTCGTTTAAAATGAGAATATTTTTATGGCGCTTGTCACAGCAAATTTTCTCAAAAGTAAACTTCAGTGGCTCTTCCTCACCTTCCAGAACTTGCATAAACTCTTGATCTTTATACAGCAGCTGTCCAGTAAGATTTTCTCTAAGGTTATTACTACGACATTCATCCAGCAGCTCAAATAACTGCTCCTGAGAAAAGGCATGGGTAGCCGAACTGACATAAGTAATGGAATACAAAAGCACCTCCTGACTGAACTTATGACAATCAAGTAACATTAAGTCACTTCATTTTTAGATAAAGTTCACAATTTTGGAGGTGAAAGTAACACCCTATCGACTTCTATGATTTAACGTGAGTTAAAAATGTGGTGAAAGAATATCCTGTTAAACAAAAAAAGTAAGGGACAAGCACTAATGCTCTCGTCATCTGCCTGCCCCTCACCAAACAAACCTAATCTAGTTTGTTGGCGTCACTTTTTCCCATTCAGCTGCACCGCCACCCCAGTAAACACGACACGGATAAGGCGCATTTGTACCGTAACAGTTATTCGCTCGAAAACTACTAAAGTCAAACTTATAACCTTTTTCTTCCATACAGCGGTGAAGAGGTTCAATCTTGCTGTTAGGTAGATCCGCTCCTCTTCTTAAATCTTTACTATATCCGCACTCATTCATGTCTTTTATGGTTGAATCTTTATCACTGCCTCGTTTATGCCAAGCATCCCAGAGCGGGTCTGGAACGACCTTATACATAGAACAACCCGCCAGACTGCAAATAAAAATAGTGATAATAATTCTGGAAAAATAAGTCATTTGATACCTCCATGTATCTTAGTTTTGAAAAAGAAAATGCTTGGCTGGATTGGACATACTCAAACATCACAGTAATACACCTCAGGATAACGCTTGCATTGTTCAGTATTGAGAATACGTTCACGCGACTGAGGTTGACACTCCGTAAGATAAGCATCGCGAATACAATACCCACTATCAAGCCGTCTTTTGATATCTCTTTTTGGAGCAGGTAGTTCACAAGCAGGAATAGGATCATTCTCACATGGTGAAAAATCACCAAGGAAAGTAAAGCCATCATCAAGCATGCAGCGTTTGATCAGTAGTAGCTTACCGTTATATTCATCAGGAGATAATGTCTTCATTAAGGCATAGTTTTTTGACAACCAGATATCACTGGAGCCACATTCTAAAAGTGCCTCATCACGTTCTTTACGTGTTAAATCACCTTTTTGCCAATTGCTGGTCTTTACAATACTTATTTTATTTTTGTATAAATCCAGTGATGGGATATTGTATTTTCTGACATAGTCCTCATCAATCTTTGGTTCTATAAGAACATATCCGCCCGATCCATTCTGGCATTCATTGCTTCCTTCTTTTCCACAATCTTGTTGCTGATATACTGAGCTACATGCAGTGACAAACATATAAAAGATCAATATAACGAGTTGTTTTTTTATCATTTATTTAACACTTCCTTGTTACTTGCTGGTATTAAGATAAATTTAGCTTTCCCATCGGGACTATCCTGCCAATATTTTTTACTAGCACCATTAGGCTTTCCCTCCCCATAACTATTATGCACAGTGACATCAAAAAAGAGCGATTTCAGTCCTTCAATAAAACTGGTACTACCATCAGGAGTAGTGCCCCCAGTAGCTTCATTACTACCAATGAAAGTACCTACAAAATCGTCTTTGTGAACTTGAGCAAAAACCTTACCGTTTCCACTAGAATTTTCACTCAATAAATCTGCCATCTGTTGATTATTGAATGCTGAGCCTACAGTATAAATATCTAGTTTTTTTAGGATTAAATTGTCATTGTAATTTTCATTGATAAAGCGCAGGGTATTACCTGTTGTCATTCCACCTCGACTATGCGCATCAATAATAAGTCCTGTCTTACCGTATTTAGCCATCACCTTAATATTTTCTTTAACAGCATTCGTGAGTCCAAAACCTTCGCTTTCAAGAAATTTCTGGTAACCGGCAACCATTAGCTCCGATAAGGCATTATTGGTTAATGGGAAATGAATCAAATAGTCTGATTGATGATTTTGCAGTGCCAGTTTTTTTGCCGCATCGACTGAATTAAACATGCCGTTATTAAAAATATGTACCTTATTATCTTTACCGGGTTTTAAATTTTGCTTTTCTTCATCCGTTAATTTTTTCCATATCGCTTCATTATTTTCATCTTTAATGACTTCACCATTTTCATCACGCATCACTTGATAAAACTCGATCTTGGTCAGAAACATTTTTCTGAATGCTTCATCGGTAAATACCGTCGCAGCTTCATAAACTAACTGTTTGGAAAGTTGCTCTGCTTCAGCCTTATCTTTGAGTAGGTCTATATCCGCTATATTCAGTTTTCGGTGCGTACTGTCCGTGTCTCTATTGATATCCGAGATCGTTTCTTCTGCTGTTTTGCCATATACAGCTAGTTGTTTGTCAGGATCGATTAATGTGATCTCTGCAGGCGCGATTGCACTTAATGTTGAACTGGCATCATCCACACTGGCTTCGCCTTTATTACTTAAATTCTGAGACGCCGTTTTTAACACGCCATATTTTCCAGAGAAGGCATCAGAGCCAACATTAAACCCTTGTTGACTCACTTCAGCACTCATCGCATTTTCTTTATCTGTCGTATGTAAGGTGGCGGTAATCATCTGATTTTTGTCCGCTGAAGCTTGACTATCAATAAGCGCAGCATCTAATTCAGTATGAGCACCTACATGAATATCAAACCCCTCTTGCCCAGCGAGAATGGCCGTTTGTTCATTCACGCTGAGATAGTCACTATTCGATTTTTGAGTATTGTGATGAAGGTTAAATGAAAACATGGACGTTCCTATACCAATACCGACACCCATCCCCGAATTGGATTCTTTACCTTTTAAATAATGACTGTCCTGTAAGCTGGATAGGGTGAGATTATTCCCCGCATCGATAAATACTTTTTCACCTTGGGCTTGTGCACCAATCAAACTGAGATCATGGCCAGTGGTTAGGGATAACGCTTTTGCAGCTTCTATGTGGCTATTTTGATAAAACACACCCTGACTATCCGTTTTGCCTTTTCCTTTACTCATCGCCATATCAAGACTTAAGCCAGTATTCTGACCAATGCCCAAAGATAGACCAATGCTGGCGCTACTTGATGTCATTTTGGTGTTTTGCTGTTGTGTATTTTGACTGGCTAAAAGATGAATATCCTTAGCAGCATCAATGGTAATATCACCATCCGCCAAAATATCACTACCAGTGACTGCCACATCCTTATCTGTTGCCGTTAAACGCACATTTTGACCCGCCCGAATGGTGCTCGCTTGTGAAGTTTGTGATTGGGTCTGCGTCTGGGTTTTACTCTCTGACTTACCGATACTGATACTTATTTTTATCCCTGAGGTGGATAAGGCTTCATCGGATTTGCCTTCATTGATAAGATCTAGCGTGTTCTCCCCCATCTCAATGAGTTGCTTAGATTGAACATAGGCCGTAATGCCATTCAGGACGCGATTTTTCTTTTTGTCCTCTTCCACACTTCCCAAAGCATGATGATACGCTTGGGTGGCGACAGAAATAGCCGGCGCTTTTAGCGATAGTGACAAACCGCTTTGCGAAAACTCCGTTACCTGCTTTGTTTCGGTTTTATCATATAGGCTCGTGATATTGATATCTTTTGCCCTAACATCAACATTACTTTTCGCTGCAATCAAATCACTGTTTTTTTGATGAAAGGCTTCTCCGGCAACCATGGAAATATCACCATTTAAAGCCCCTATAGTTGATTTACTGTGAACCAGTTGCTTGATGTCATTTTCCGTATTCATTTCTCGGGTGCCAATACTGATGCCCGCACCACCTGTGCCTGAAAGACCTGATTTTTTCTCTTTTATATAGTGGGACTCAGTAAATGATTGCTTTGCAGCCGCGATATTAATATCTTTTGACGCATTAAATTGAATGCCTTCATCAGCCAGAACCTGACTACCCTTCACATTGATATTCGTTGCAGAGTTAACAGCAATATTTTTGGCTGTTAATGAAGATGCCACAGATGTTTGCTGGCTGAATATATCTCTTTGTTGTTTTTTTCGAGTACTAAAGCCACTCGAACGATTAGTATAGGTGGCAATATCTGATTGATAACGGGCTTCACCATTATCAATATTGACCTCTCTTGCCGTGAGTTCAAGCTTACCTTGTTGAGAATTAATATCTGCAGCTGTGATTTGCAGAGTATTTCCTGCCATCAAACTGACATCACCATTTGTACGAAGTGATGTGCCTCTATCTTTTTGCTCAGACATCTTATTAAAATCACGGCTATCAACTATGCTCAGATTTGTTTCTGACTCATTGACAGTGCCCAATGTTAAATTTTGTCCAGCAGATATCTGCGTCTGGCTCTGCTCTCCTGATAAATCGATATTCGCTGCATTAAGTGCAACATTACGCTGGGCATCAACGATTAATTGACCCGTTTCATCAGACACATAAAGATTGGCGTATCGCTTAATATTGTCTCGTTCGAAATGGCTGTTAGCTTGATCCTGCTTGCTGTGAGTCATTGAACTGCTGATATTGATATCGTTATCAGCAGCAAGTGAAAGTGAGTGATTGGCCGCTAAAGTGCCACCGTCCATCGTGATATCTGTCGCATTGATAGCAATAGACTGACTTTGAACATCTCCACCACGCTGTTGGTAACGCTCACTATCTAATGAAACGTTTTTTTGACCTCTGATACTGGCAGAGTTAAATATTTGGCTTTGTACATCAAAGGTCACCTCATTCCCCGCCAGCAGACCACTTTCTGGAGCCAAGTCACCTGCTTCAGGCTTGATATACACTTTCGGTACCAAGGCAGTGATTACCTCGCCATTATCCAGTGTCAGCTCTGTATTCACTAACCAAACAATGTCTGTCGTTAATTGGGCGATTTGTTCCGCTGTCATTGCCACACCCGGTGTTAACTGAAGTGTTTCTGCCACGCTCACACCTGCATTCATCAATGCCATAAACTGTGTCTGCTGGTCGTTATATTCACTCAGGTAGAGATGCCCGGTTAACTGGGCAACTTGTTCAGTGACTAAGCGCTGCTCGATATAACCATCACCTAGACGTTTCATTGTATTGGCAGGATCAAAGGCGAGTTGTTGCAACATATAATCTGAGCTCAACCAATCTCTGTAATCCAGAAACTGTGGATCAGTTTCAATATAAAACTGCGTCGGGTTGTCGACAAAGCTGAACATGGCATTATTAAAAACTGGAATCGTTATCGTTTGGATATTCGCCAGGCTTTTGATATCAGCATGACTATGCTCCAGTAGACTGACTCCTAAATTAAACTCGGTGTTTTTGGTGGCTGGACTGTAGGGGGCTATTCCACCAAAATCGAGCTCTTCATCATTTCCATCCCAATCCCTGAACTGACGTGTACCGTTATAACTGACTCTTTTTTGTCCTGGTGTAGCAGTATTCTGTAGTCTTCCTCCTGAGATATTCAGCTTTTGACCTGCCACAATTTGGCTATCGCTATTGAGTACATCGCCTTTTAGCTCAATATTACCTGCCGCAATAATTTTGGCGGGTGCAGAACTGATGATATGTGTGCTTTGTGTTTTAGCCGTGTAGTCGTAATAGGTATAGTCTTCGAAGTAGCGAATGATATTGCCGTTCTCATCGGTAAAAGGCTGGCCTTCTACATTATGGTTATGAATCAATGGAAAACGACTCACATCATATTTATGTGCCCAACCCTCAGGCTGCACTTCAATGATTCGCTCAATACTGTCTGTCATCCACTCAGTACTGATCCCGACATTAAGATTTTTTAGCTCATCAGCATTTATCGCTATATCCCCTGAAGCCTCGATCCGCCCACCTGAATTAATCACCTGTTGAGCTGATGTCAATGCATCACCGATAGAGACGCCAGCAATCTGTATATTGCCCTGACTGACTATTTCCGCATTCTCATTATTGAAGAGAGTTTCGGTCGATATCGACACATTGTTTCTGGCAGCCAAGATGGCATTATTATTGATTGTTATTGTATTGAGCGTGGCGTTATCAGCATAAATACGTGCGTCTGGCTGATTGTTTACTGTCTCAGACTCTATAAGCAATTGACCAACATTGATTAGACCTTCATTGTCTATCATCGAATCAGCCACTATCTGTAAATTGTCTGAGATAATTTCGCCAGAATCGGTATTTTGAAGTTCAGCCGTTGCGATAGAACCAGCACCTTCAGCTCTCATCGCACCAGAATTTATTAGGCGCCCATCTGTTGTCAGCGTTAAACGTTGCTCAGCGATTATCTCTCCAGACTGTTTAACACCAACGCCGTCTTCTGTGCCGATTAAACGGATTTTGCCTGCATACATACCGCCGAGCTCACTGACATCAACACTAAAGTTAGGCTGGTCATCATCAGTATCCAGTTTAGTTATGATGTCGTTAGTGGTACTAACCCGGTTTTTTCCTGTGGTGACAGTGAGATTGTTTGCCCAGATATCGGCATTGACTGACACGGCTCTGGCCATCAGGTCAGTATAGGCTGTACCACTGTCATCTAGTCCAGCGCCATGAATACTGATTTTGCCTTCTTCCACTAGAAAACCATTCAATTGGCCATTATTCATCAAAGCTCGGCCAGTTGTTAACGTGCTTCTGTCTGCATTAATAAAACCACAACCATCGCAGCTGATACCAGCAGGATTAGCAATAACAAGCTGTGCTTTGCTTCCAGCAATTTCCGTTGGTCCATTCAGATAACTGGGATGTTGTGAATTCACTTCATTCAGAATAATTCGGGCTGTGCCACCTGCAAGCAGACTGTTGCCCTGTACCCAGCCAGCCAGTTGCGTCTGTACGTTACTGGCGCTGTTATTAAGAATGACGCCTTTTTTGCTAACATCAAACTGGCTGTATTTATTTCTTGATACCCCTGCTGAACTGGGCGTCTGAATATTAACTTGTGGCAAACCATTTGCTGTTTGCGTAATGATGGCCTGTTGATTTGCCGGCGCAGATGGATCGACAGTAATCCCAGCCGCCATAGCACCAGCACCATAAAGTGATGAACTAAAAAGAGCAGCTGAAATCAGTACGCTTAAATAGTTTTTATTGAAACGATCTTCCATGATCATATCTCCCTGAATCCGTTCAGTATTGATAGGTCAGATTAAATCCAAGATGTCGCCCGTCCTCAAAACCATCTGGTTTTGAAAAAGATTTTCCTGCAAACACATCATAAAAAAGGCCCTTCCATTGACCTCTGAATCCGACCACGCCGCCCACCAACGTTTGTCCTAATAAAAATTTTGCTGATGAACCGCTGACATGTCCCACATCTGCCCCTAAATACAACTGTTGCTGACGCTCTATGGGAAAAGTGATGGTGTTACGACTAAGCCAGCCACGTTCAGCAGATAAGGATTGCTCACCATCAAATCCTCTGACGGTGTATCGCCCTGCAATTGAGAACCTGTCCTGCGGCACCAATGGCGTTTTATTCCATTGAGCCTGCCACTCTGACTGCAACTGTATTTGATAATCTGTTAATTGCAGTGGCAGAAACCAATTGAAATAGGCTTTAATAATTTTGGGTCTGGAAGTACCTTCACCAAAGGCTTCCTCTGGTGCAGCAATAGCGTGAAAAGCACCTGTTCCTCGCTGATATGAAATACCTGCATCCATGGTGGATGTACCGATATAGCGACGGTAATCCACACCGGCAATCCAGCCAGCGCTTTTCCGGCGTTGAACCTCAATTTCAGTATCATCAATAAAGTTATTTGAACGTCGATGATAGCCGGTCAATGAAGCGGTTAATTTCGACAACTGATCACGATATAACACTCGGCTTAGAGCAAGCTGCTGCCTCTCGCTCTCTCCTTTGTAGACATAGGTCTGGTTGAGTCCAGCAATGCGTTGATCATATTCATATTCACTATTTGTAAATGCCACTAACCAGTAACCAAAAGGAAAAGAAACATGAGCAGTCTCACCCTGACTGCCGCCGACGTTCCCCTTGCCACCAAAGTCTTTATTTTTACTAAGATAGATAAGGTCATTGATTCCCAGCACATTATCCAAAGATAAGGTGGCGGAACCCTGAAAACGCCCTGTTGATTCATAACCACTATCATCAAATGACAGTGTCATCCTGAATGGCTTTGCCTGCTTGTGTTCAAATATCAGCTGACTATCACCAGGCTGACTGTTTTCCGTATCATCCGGTTTGATATCGATATTCGTATCCACAGTAGGAATACGCTTCATATTTTCCATTGCTTGCTCGAGATCTCTCACATTGAGCAAGTCGCCTTCACTACTCGGTAAAGCTGACCATAGTGTTAACCTGGACACCAAATTATCAGGATCGACATTACTAATACGTCCAGGAATAAGGCTATATACCAACTCGCCAGAGTTAAGATCCTGAGGCTCTATCAATATACGTGTCGTGATAAATCCTTTTTTTATGACACTGTTTTGTAGCTCTGCTCGGATTCGGTTAATTGCCTGAATTCCCAAGCATCGCCCCATGATCTCTGGATGTTGATGCAAGACATCTTGAATAGCGAACTGAAATCTCGATGACTCATCACCTGTTAATGAAATCTCTTCAATGATAAAACAGGGGTCTTCATCTAAAGGTATATCGCCCGGACTGTCCACATTATCACGCTCAAGTCTGATGTCGGGTTTCCGTTCCTGATGCTGGCGTAGCGCTTCTAATTGTTTTTCTTGCCGCTGCTCTTTAGCTGCATCAATATCAGGTAATGTTTGTGAGAAAACAGGCAGACTCAAGGAAGACAGGATCAATGAAAAGCAGCATATAGCTATATGCCACAAGCATGTAATTGTCTTCATCGCGCCTAAACGCGATAAATATCAAATTGGA
The DNA here is from genome assembly GCF_002341285.1 of Methylophaga sp. UBA2513. NCBI lineage: Bacteria > Pseudomonadati > Pseudomonadota > Gammaproteobacteria > Thiotrichales > Piscirickettsiaceae > Methylophaga > Methylophaga sp. UBA2513. The sequence goes on from NZ_DDNT01000001.1 coordinate 128,165, forward strand.
ATTTACAAGGAAATTGATTCATTCTGACTGTCCTCCATGACGGTTTAGAAATATTTTTTCGCGCGCATCCATGCACAACATGATCAATCTAATCAAATCAAAAAATGATTTCTACTGCATAAGAGGACAAATATTGCAGTTTTGTGACACCACTCACAAGGATGGTGATATCAAGTAGTATTTTGAGTCAGATCGAAATAGCTTACTTTCCGACATTCGGCCACAGTTTTGTAAGGCTACTTTTAAACGTTTATAACCTGCGCCCAAATATTCCTGAACGGTAGCGTGTAAACTTGGTTGTCTTGTTAGGCTACATGCACATCTATTGGCTGCACATTATCTAAGTTGATATTTTGCTTAGCTTGCCAGAGTTCATAGTTGTCTTGCATGCTAAGCCAACTTTCAGGGCTTCGCCCCAGTACTTTGGATAGACGTAAGGCCATTTCGGGCGTTACAGCACTTTTGCCTTTAACAATCCGGTTGAGTGTTGAAGCCGCGACACCAAGATGTGTTGCAAGTGTTCTGCAACTAATCCCATGTGGTTCCATGTAGATGGATTCAATAAATTCACCTGGGTGTGGTGGGTTATGCATAATCATTAGTGATAATCCTCATAATTTAAGATGTAAGCATTACCATCTTTGAATTCGAAAGTTACTCTCCAGTTACCGTTAACTGATATAGACCAGATATTGGCTCTTTCTCCTTTTAAAGGATGAAGAAAAAAACCTGGTAGATTAACGTCATCTATTTCTTGTGCGGTATGAATAGCAACTAACTGCATACGAAGTTTCTTTGCGTGTATTGCTTGTATGCCTGATGTCTTGCCTTTCTCGAAAAAGAGTTTCAGACCTTTATGTTTAAATGACTTAATCATGAAGCAATTGTAGCGCGTTGCGCAACAAGGTACAACTAACGCGCCTACCGTTGCAAACTCCGGCTGAGCAACACAAAATCCCCGCAGTATTTACAATTAGTTTACTTTGCGACATTCGGCCACGATTGGGTCAGGTTAATCTTAATAGTCTTAATCTGGTCCAAATATCCTAGGTTATCAAGATCGGGGTCTATAAGCGTTATCGCAGTTCGAGATCCATTAAAGTCCCATCACCTGGTTTGGTTGTGACTCCAGCCCGTACTCCAGATGCATTATTAACAGCTTTAAATTTGAATACCTTGATAAAAGCGCCGACCACTAGCCCTACCTCTAACTGACCAAGAAATTGCCCCGGGCATACACGAGCTCCTAAACCAAATCCAAAATGTGTTAAATTTTTACGCGTTATGCCTCGACGCGTCAGCTCATCCCAGCGTAAAGGTGAAAAAACGTCTGCCGGATATCCAGAAACCTCTTTGCCCCAAAAAGCTTCGTTGCGGTTTGCATTCCAAATATCCAGTCGGATGGTGGTATTTTTGGGAATCATGATTTTTCTTGTATCGTCTAATTTAAGCCAAGTATCGGCCGTGGCTTTCCGGGGAAAAAAATAAAGTGAGGGGGTTAAACGTAAGGTTTCATTCAAACACTGATTAAGCAATTTTGCTTCGGTTAAGCTTTCAGGATCGTAAACATCAATGTCTTTTACTTCGTTATATATCTTCTCTTGCAACTCAGGTTGTCGTGACAAATGAGATAACGTCCAAGTCGCAAACGATGAAGTCGCTTCTAAAGCCCCGGCTAGAAATACTCTGATATTGCTCCGCAATGCCTCTTCATCTTCAACTTTATCAATGAAGTTTTTCCAATGTCCTGACTTTTCGCCTCTGCCAGAAAGTGCAATGTCAGTTAAGTCCTCAAGGGCTTCCCTCCAACGCTTTACATCAGCTCCTTTTCCCGTAATAAATTGATGAATAGCCGAAAGGTTAGGTGCCACGGTATTAGTAATCATGTAATCAATTAACGAAAGTAACGCAGGGACATACCGTTCCCGTAACTCCTTATAGTCAACCGAACCACCAAAGAAATTATTCACTAACATTTCCAACATGATAGGTTGAATTTCCTGTTCAATTCCGACGCGAGAAATGTTTTTCTTACTCATCTTCTGCGCATCACGTAAAACGATTAATCGTTTCTCTATCGTTTTACGAAACGTTTTCTCAAACTCATGAAACTCTTCAGGTTGGAACAGAGAGCCTTTTCCAAAAGGCCCCGCTGACATCTGTTTTTGTTTTCGCCATACTTTGCCGTTTGCATATAGGAGAGAATTGACTCCGGTGACACGGGCAATTCCAGTCATGGGTGTCGTATCACGATCAAATTGTCCGGGCTTATCGCCTGTAGCAAGAAGAACAGCTCTAATGACGGCTGGATCACGCGTAATGAAAACCAGTGGCATACCCATCACATATAAATAGCGGTTATCACGCTCAAACAAATCAGGTGATTTAGCATTTGTATAAAAAGCATCGAAGAGTGCCAAAGGCGTTTTGTAGTTCAAAAGATGAGGAAAAGGGAGACATGGCCGCCCTCTTTCAAATAGATATACACGTGACGGTAAAACATCACCCTTAAATGGATTAATATCCATGATTTGCTGTCAGATATTTTTAAATAAACGCATTTAATTACCTTGATGAAAAATGCAATGGGGGTCTACTTCGAATTACAGTGTTAATGAGGAAATTCAAGAACCAATACGGTCAGAATGTTTGATTTTTATAGGATGAATTTTTACTTCAAACCGCTTGGAGAAGTCTTTGAACTTAAATAAATAGACTGAGTCATCTTCATCAGAAAAGAAAACAGCTTGATGAAAATTGTCACGTTGAATGAGATATTGTGGACAATCTTTTTTGAATAGTCTTGGTAATCTGGTCATGAGCAATCCTTGCTTAAATGACGATGAAAATTAATTTAATCTATATGTATAAAATCAAACGATATGATTCTATTGATTCCTTATCTACGTTGATTCTAATGGATTAAGACTTTTGCTTTAAACTCTCTCTTAGCATACACAACACACTTAATTCTTCTTCCGACAAATTTTGATTATCTTTTATTAAGTGTTTCACTTGTAGTGGTTTACTGATCCCGGA